>JBEKQA010000175.1:0-7094 GCA_049520195.1 Bacteroidales bacterium | reverse complement strand
AAGATAAGATTGCAGATACCATTTGCTGGACAATTAAGAAGAATTATCTGTACAAAAATGATATCATGAATTTGGATATTATCGCCAGCAATAAATGGAAACGACCAATATATTTCACAACAATCAGCAGTGTTCATGACTATTTGGATATAGATAATTACAGCGTGGTCGAAGGATGGCTCAATAAATTCATTCCGGTGAAGGCCGATCCGGAAGATTATCTTTCGGGTTTGGGCGGCGTTGACCCCTTGAATTCCTATGATATTTTCATGCACAAATCGGCCTGGGGCAATCTGGCCGATCCGCATGTTTATATTGATCCGGAAACCCGGAATAATGCTTTCAGACCGAAGACTAACATTCTGCGGACTGCTCAATCATTGATTCATATGGGAGAAAAGAAAAAAGCGCTGGATCTGATGGACTTGTATTTCAAGCGTTTTCCCTATCAGAAGTTCCCGGTGGACATGGATGATGCGATTTATGCAAATCTTTATTATAGAGCCGGAGAGATAGAAAAAGCCAATGGCATTGTCAAACTGATAGCGAAGGTATACAATGAAGACCTGGATTACTATTACTCATTTACCGGAGATTTTGCAACTGCTTACAAAGACGATATTCAGAACGGCCTCGAGATGCTTCATAGTCTGCAGATGCTGGCTGCCCAGAATAAACAGGATAAACTGGCCAAAGAAATGGAAGCAATCTTCAATCGCCAGGTAGCTAAGTACAAAGAATAATCTGGAAGGCCTTTATATTTCAACCATGATCCCGATCGAGGGAAGAATGGTCCCTGCAGGGTTCTGAATATAACGCAGTTTATAGCGTTCAATTCCTTTATCGTCGGTGTACTTAATCACTGATCCATCGGGTTGCGTATTTACCAATATATCAGGTTGATCTGCCTTGGTACCCAGAACATTCTGCACATCGATATAGAGCATCAGCGACCATTTCTTAAAGTAAAACCCCTTGTCAATGCGCAGGTCTAACTGGTTGAAAGCCTTGAGCCGTAATGAGTTGAAACGACTGTAATCCAGGTAGCCCTGCCCCTGTACGTTCCATGCCGATACAATGCTTGATTTGTTTTCATAATAGGGTGTGTAAGGCGATCCGCCTACGTACCTCCATTTCATTCCAATCTCCCAGTTGCCTTTGAATTTCTTGCCAAGAGTTATATACAGCAGGTTCCGGTTGTCCCAGGCTGAAGGGATATATTTGCCATAATAATCTGTGAACTCGCTTCTTACAAGAGTATAGGAAAGAATGATATTGAACCCGAAAAGATCGGTATTGCGGTAAAGCAGTTCCATTCCATAAGACCTTCCTTTTGAGATTGATAAGAGCGCCTCATTGCCATAAATATCAAAGCTGGCTCCCTTACTTGCAATTGATACTGAATCTTTTAGGGAAAAAGGATACTTGCCATACTGCTTATAAAATCCCTCGACAGATACCTTTGAATGTAATTCCGGCAGGTACTCCAGTCCAAGTACAACATGATCGCAGGAGATATAACGAATACCCAGTGAGTCATTTACCAGCGTTCCTTTATTATTCCTGTAACCCAGTGAGGTATAGGCGGGCTGCTGGTAATAACGGCCAGTGTTGAAATTGAGGAACAGCTTATTAGTGATCTCATAGGATGCTGAGAATCTTGGCGATAACTGGTTCAGCAGGTTCGACATCAGGGGTGAGTAATTATTGGCATCGGCCCTGATCCCCAGCGAAAGATTCAGCTTGTCTTTAAAGAAGGATTGTGTAATCTGGCCGAAAATATTCCAGGATAGAAGACTCAGGTATGAGTTGTAATTGATATTGTTAACCTCATTGCCGGTAAAAACTTTCTGGAAGGTCTTGTTGGTGTATTCTGAATACTGTATTCCTGCCCCATAAGTGATTTTCGTCTTTCCCAAGTCTGTAATATTTTCGTACCTGGCCTTATTTTCACTCTCCTGCGACTTGTAATTCAGTAAAAGGCTGTCGGGAACACTGACATTGCTACTGTATTTGTGCTCTTCGTTATCCAGCATGTTTCTGCTGAAAACCCAGTTTTCGTAGCCTCTCTGCCTGAAATGGCGGTAAACAATGCCAAAAGTGTAGCTCCATTGGTAATAGTCTGGTAAATATTCAAGCACATAATGCTGATAATCAGTTTGGTTCTTGATCCCAGTATTAAGCGTACTGTTGTCGAGTGATCCTATTGAGATGATTGAGATTTTATTCCGCTTGTCCAGGTCGATCTTATACTTTAACTGGTAATCATTATAACTTGGCAAAAAGGGAAGTTTCAGCAATGTGAAAAGAAACTCCAGGTAAGATCTCCTGATTGAAAACAGCAGGGTCGAATTCTTCGTAACAGGTCCGTTCAGCGTTATGCCCAGGTCGCTGGAACCGAGGGTGAGCCTTGCATTGAATTTATCCTTGTTCCCGTCGATCTGTGAAAACTCGAGAACCGAGCTGAGTGCATTTCCCCTGTCTGCCGGGAATGCGCCGGAATAAAATTCCAGGTCACGGATAAAATCAACGTTAATAATTCCCACGGGGCCTCCAGATGCGCCCTGGGTGGCAAAATGATTGAGATTCGGTATCTCCACCCCATCAAGATAGAACCTGTTTTCACTGGAACCACCTCCTCTTACGATTACGTCGTTACGGTAAGCAGGGGTAGAAGCGACTCCCGGCAGCGATTGGATCACCTTCGAAATATCGCGGTTTGCTCCAGGGCTTCTTTCAATCTCCTCTACTGTAAGACGCTGAAGAGATAATGGGCTCTCTTCCTTTCGTACAAACTCTGAGGGCTTTATATCAACAGCTTTTAAGTTCGTTGCCGACTCTTCCATTCCAATATTTACAAATACTATCTTTGCATTGGTCACGAGAAAATCCTCTGATACATATTTCTTAAATCCCACTGATGATGCTACAAGCCTCACATATCCCGGTTTTACGCCGGTAAGAATAAAATTACCACCGGTATCGCTCGAGATTCCTTTCTGCGGGTCGTTTTCAATGATGATATTCGTAAAGGGCAGAGGCTCATTATTTTTAATGTTGAAAACCCTTCCTTTTATCGTCCCCTTCTGTGAAAATCCATAATTGGGAGAAACAAACAACGTAATAATAAGAGCAATGTAGAGGGTAAAAAAGTTTCTGTTCATTCTTATCATATTGATCCGGCAAGTTTTACAATATAAAATCCAACCAGGCTTACCAGCGAGGTTATAACTGCTCCCCAAACAAGGTCAATAAAAACAATAGTGAGCGGGAAATCCTTTAGCGTGGCATAGTTCGTTAAATCGTAAGTAGCATAAGTAATAAACCCGAAAACCGCACCTAAAATCATTGCACGCGTTATCGATTGCTTTTCGACCGAGGGGTAAATCACAAAAATAAATATACCCGCAATAAAAATGAGGTAAAAAGCGATGGCTGCAATCCAGTTTACCTTTTCGCTGAGCAGGCTGCCCAGGTATTTCCGGTACAAATTTTTAGCGACGAGGCCAAGCCAAGCCATGTCGAGTGCAATGAAAACAAGGATTGTAATAATATAGCTGAGGATTATCCTCAGAATGTTCATGATATTCATGCCTGTAATTTATAATTGGTTTAAATCAATTTTCATACCGCAAAAGTAATCATGTTATTTAAAATCCAGTTTTCATTAGTACAAACCAATAAGAATTTATTATTAAGAGTTTAAAACGGTCCAAATTGCGATATGCTTTTTTGTCAGTCATATATGTCATTTAGTCTTGAGGAGGGTGAAAAAATACTACTTGAGTATACCCAGAGCGAACCTAGGGTGAAGGAAGAGCGAACGAACGATATACTTTCGGTATACAAACGATATACTTTAGATATACAACCGATATACAAACAGACCGATTTTGTTAAGCTAAATGTTAATATTCAACGAATTGCAAAATGAATTTTTGCAGTAGAATGACGTTACGTTGTCAAATACAATGAGTTAAGACCTGATTTTTATGTGTAGAAGTTATGTTCAGGGGAATAAACAGGCAAGTCAGTCTCGTATATGATATATAATGATTTAGTTAATAAATAGTAAGCAGGCTTTCAATATTATTGTATGGCTAATAACTAAAAAACCTGACGTATGACGCGAAGAGAAGAATGTAGAGACAGGTCGCGACCCTGAGAAATCGTAACACGTGACGACAAGGTAATACGAAAGTCATCTCACCCCACACCCCTCTCCTGAAGGAGAAGGGCTTTTCATAAGCCAAAGGTAAAATGGTGTTAAAGCTTATGTTCTTCGCTGGAACATACTTTTTCACTGGCTTTTTCAAAGGATTCCATGCCTTCTTCGATGGAAAGATAAGCCAATCCGGTTGCTCCTATCGCATCGGCATAGATAAATCCGGTAAGTTCATATACTGCACTTGCTGCAAGCAGAACCAAAGACATGTAGAGACATATTTTCGTGCAATTGGCATCAGCAATTACGGGTTCAGAATGGAGTTTGTTCCCCACTCTTTTTTTGGCAATCATCAGCCAGGTCATTATCAGAATGGAAACCAAGGATATTATGATGCCCCAGAAGGTAGTTTCCGGTTTGTGGTGCTGAATGATATTCAGGATCACACCAATGATCAGACCCACAGATAAGAGATAGAAACCTGTTCCCGTTATCCTGAGTGCTGTTTTTTCAAAAATACTTCTGGAACTATCCGGGTTCTTTCTGATCCTCAGGATCATAATTGCTACGCCAATTCCTGACATCACCTCGATAAAGCTGTCGGCCCCGAAACCAAAAAGGCTTAAAGTTTCGTCCGTGTACCCGATTAACATCGAAATTACACCTTCTATGATGTTATAAAAAATCGTGAAAAGGCTCAGCCAATAAGCTTTCCTGTATAGCTCCTGCTCTGAATTTGTCATATGAATTTTAACTCCGGGTACAAAGATAGGCGTAAAGGGGATTCTTTTGAACAGGTTTATTTTACTCAAGGGTACTGTCAGAGAGGCCAGTGTGCGAAAATAAATATTCGATAGGTCCTTAAAAAGTAGTAGTCGGATTACCTTTGGCAATCTGTTTATTACAAGGATCAACAACAAACCTGCCGTTTACTTTTTTGATTAATACAGTAAATGGAATGTTAAAAAGAAAGTCAAAGATCCGGAACGAAAATTGGATGATAGCAGATTACCTGGTTATAGGGTCAGATAGTATGTCATTCCAGCTTTATACTTTGAATACTGATAAGATTATCTCTGCATGAAGGAATCGATTTCCAGTTAAGCATTACTTTTAATGGGAATGTTTCTTGATTTAAATTAATCGTTGAATCAGGTAGTGTCCAAAATTCGTAAACTTTCTTATCAATTGATATAAACCAACCACCACAACACATGCACGCCCCTTTATCCGCACCAATAATTGTTCCTTTCGATTGATAATCGACATTTTCTTTCTTGCATGAGTAAAATTCTATAATTGCCAGGACAATTATTGCAAATATTGTTTTCATACCATGCATGATTGATCTATTGCAAAGATAATACCAGGATTTTTAGAAGTCAAGCCTTTTACGGTCAGAATCAATATTTTAGTAATGGAATCCGAAGTAAAAAGAGAACAGATTTCATATAAACGCAAAATAATAAAATAACTGTACGGTTTTTTAACCAACGGACAGACTGAATAGTTACTAACTCAAATTGTGTATATTCATTGGCCAGTTTATCCTGGTATATAAGAATTTAGTTTACCTTGCGACTTAATAACAATAAGTTTACGCAAATAAAACATTTAAATTACTACAGTCCTGTGTGTTAGTTAATATAAAAAAGATGAAGATACGAACTATCAGACTGGGCTTTTGCTTGATAGCCCTTCTTATTTTACTCTTTAATTCATGTCAAAGATCACAATTTGCAACTACAACCAGGACTTATAAAAACGGGAGGGTAATTTATGTCAAACACTACCGCTTTGAAAGCAAAAAATTACTGAAAGTTCTATCCAAAAGGAAACAGGTAAAAAGTGACTGTCTGCAATCCTACCATTTTTCAGACAGTAGAATTGAACTGACCCCTGAGATTTCTAGAATGGAATCTGTTGCCGGCGAACTATCTGGGAATCTGAATGCATCCACAGAGATAGAACCGATTTTAGGGCTTGTGAAGGAGAAAAATAAGGTCTCAACTGCTAACTGGCGAATAGCCCGGAATGTAAATTTACGCCTGGACACAATTGGCAAAGAAAATCAAAAGCAATCAGGAGTAAAAGAAGCGCCTCCGGCTGATAACAGAAAAATTGAAAAAAAAGGATTGACAGGATTTATTCTGTCCATATTTGGACTGATCCCACTTGTGGGTTTACCGCTTGCTATCCTGGGCCTGGTTTTTGGAATTAGAAGTCTCCGGAAAATGAAACGAAATCCGGCACTCTTTAAAGGTAAAGGGTTTGCAATTGCCAGTATAATCCTTGGTGTACTGGGCATTGTGAGTACTATTGTGGTTATTGGAATCTTTTTGGCAATAGATATTTGGTCGC
Organism: Bacteroidales bacterium; assembly: GCA_049520195.1. Classification (GTDB taxonomy): domain Bacteria; phylum Bacteroidota; class Bacteroidia; order Bacteroidales; family FEN-979; genus FEN-979. The sequence continues at coordinate 568 of JBEKQA010000175.1, read as the reverse complement.
ACGGACCAACCTCAGGTTGAATCAAAGAGTCAGTGCGAGGTGAAAATTAACTTACATTTTGCAGCTCGCACTTCACATTTGTCTTTGTCGTAAAGGTTATAGAATGACCAGAATATTATAGCCTGAATTTAATGCCCTACCTGCCGTTGGAAACATTGTACACCTGTATCTTCAAATGCATTTTAACCATTTAAAAGCCGGCCGCAATAATAATTCTTCAAAAACCCGGAAATTATTCGTATCTTGTGGAAATACTAAAGATTACACATTTCCTAAAGAACGACCGACGATGAAAAAAAACACCCTGGAGTATAGAATGATGATGGAGCATAACCGATTAAAAATACCAAACGCAAAACTATTGACAGGATCGCTTGTCGGCAAATATCCGATAGTGCTTGATAATGGCAAAACAACATTATTCATTTCCGATTTAAGTAAGGAAAAAGAGATAAGGGAAAGGTACCAACTTCGAAGGGATAGCAAGCTTAATCTCTTTACTAAAAGACCCAAGGTTTAATCCCGGCATTATGGTGTGAAAAGGGTGGGGGATAAACTTTTTCAAGAC
>JBEKQA010000174.1:0-7176 GCA_049520195.1 Bacteroidales bacterium | reverse complement strand
CTGTTCGGCAACATGGAATCAAGAATTTACAGTGGGTTATGGATAAATCCCCCTTATTTTCCAATATTCATGAAGTTCTTTATTCATGATAAACGTGTTCTTCCGTTCGAAGTTTTTACGATTCCGGGATTTTTCCGGTTCTCTATGGATCTTATCCTTTTATTTATCCTTAGCGGAATGGTCCTGGCAATCCTTAAGCGGAGCCATTCAAAATGGTTTGGATTGAAGAAAACCACTCAGTTGCAGTTTACTGATAAAGTAGCCATGATCTGTCTTTGGCTTATCTTTCCCCTGCGACTACTTGCCGAAAGCTTTACTGCCGGCGCCTATGGGTACGGAGGAGGTTTTGTGACCCAACACCTTGGTAATGTACTTGTATTTATTTGGCCATTATCTGATAAAGCAGTGGCATATTCCTTTTGGTGGATGTATTCATTAAGTCTGGGTATTTTCTTTGTCACATTACCCTATTCGAGATATATGCATATTCCAACTGAATTGACATTAATCTTGTACAGGAATTTTGGGTTTGATCAAAAAAAAAGCAGGGAATATTTCTCAGAAATTGAGGTTTTATCCTGCTCACGTTGCGGAGTTTGTATCGATATCTGTCAAATGAATTCAGCAGCTGGAATTCAAGATATACAGCCAGTTTACTTCCTGCAATCAATAAGGAATCAGCAGGTAATGGATACAATCGCGATGCGATGCCTTGTCTGTGGCCGTTGTCAGGAAGTCTGTCCTGTTGGGATTCAACTTGATCCACAGAGAATAGGGCAGCGTGAAAATTTCCAGAGTCAGTTAATTCAGGATTATTCATATCTTAATCCGCACAGTACCGGAACAGCTGAGGTTGTTTACTTTGCAGGATGTATGTCGCACCTCACCCCTTCTATCACTCATTCATTAAAAAAAATCCTAAATATCGCCGGGATAAATTACCTTTTTCTGGATGAAGATAAATCAATTTGCTGTGGCCGGCCTTTGATGCTTTCAGGAAAATCGAGGCAAGCAGAGGAACTTATTAAGCAAAATAAAAAATTAATCCTGGATTCCGGAGCAGGGACTCTTGTGACTTCCTGCCCCATTTGTTTCAGGGTCTTCAGAGAAGAGTATGGGTTGGAAATCCGAGTCCTTCACCACACTCAATATCTTCTCGAGATTATTAAAAAGGGGAAAGTTCCTCTACAAGCATATTTTCGCAAAGTTGCTTACCACGATCCTTGTGACCTTGGCCGTGGTTCTGGTATTTTTAAGGAACCCAGGGAACTGTTGAGAATGATCTCAGACCCTGTACAAACAGACAATGAATTTAAAGATGCTCCTTGTTGTGGTGGAAGTCTGGCACTTTTCAATGCAAGTAATGGGGAGAAAGACAAAATCACACGAGCAGCACTTTCAAATTACCTTGAGAAAGACCCTGAAATTCTTGTTACTGCTTGTCCCTTATGTAAAAAGACATTTGCAAAGCACTCGCCGATAGATGTGTTGGATATTGCAGAATTGGTTATGGAAGCTATCCCAAAAGCATCGCCTATTCTTTCTTATGAGTAAACTGCCCCAGATTCATGGCGAGTGAAAAATAGTTCGGATTGTAAGTTCCGGCCATATATGTTGCCCGTGCATAGCTAAGTGTAAACATTTTAATCCGGAGACCAAATCCATATGTAAATCCGCTGAGCCCAGTATGGTCAGTAAGTTCCATCTCCTTACGCAAGCGGTAATTATATCCCACCCGTATGGATAAAACTTTTGCAATGGTGATTTCCGTCCCGACTACAATGTGCCGCATAAGCTGATCTCCAAATTTCCCGATCCCGGTTTGTTTCTTGGCCTGTCCAGTGATTGGGTCTACCTGGTTTGCCGGGGCTAACGGATCATCATATGTTAAGTCCCATTTTTCCAAATTATTATAAAGGACTGAAATTCTCACAGGGATATGTTTAAGTTTTATTGCGACACCTACCTGTGACTCAAAAGGCAAAGGATCATGAGTGCCGGGTATATAGGGAACCAACTGGTAACCAATATTCCGCGCAACTAAGGAAGCTGAAAAAACATCATCAAGAGTATGATATGAACCAGCTACATCAACAGCAATCCCTGAGGAATGATAACTTTCAAGTTGAGAATAAATCAGTTTGCCGTTTGCGCCAATAGAAAAATGCGGGCTTAAAGTCCTACCCCATCCTATTGTCAATGCATATTCACCGGCAGAAAAAGTTCCTGCTGTATTCCCAGCGATATCAGCATAAGTAAATGACCCGTAGTTTATAAACTGGAATGTTCCGACGAAATTGCCTACTTTGCTAAATGACCTTGAATACATTATATCACCGTAATTGTAAGCTGTGTTTAGTGTGACAAAATCCAGTGCCAAGGTACTGTTCATCTCAGCATTAATCAATGATGGGTTTGTAAGGACAAGGCTAATGTCATTGTCGTTTATTGCAAGAATATTTCCGCCTAATGCTGCGACTCTTGCGGAATTGGTGCGATCAAGAAAATCAAATGTTGATCCACCTCCTATCTGAGCAAAAGATGAAACGAAAATATTAATGAAAAGAAAGGCGATGAGAAAAGGTCGATATAGGTGCTGCACAGTCTGAATAATTTCTAAAATAACGTAGATGCTACGAAAATATTATAGTAAGCCTCTTCCCTTTTTCTTCAGTTTTTTATCTTTTTTGAGATCTTCGACCAGTTTATCAAGCAACCCATTGATGAACAGCTTACTTTTGGGAGTACTGAACAATTTTGATAACTCAATATATTCATTCATAGTCACCTTGACCGGGATGGAAGGGAATTGCATCAATTCAACCATTGCCATTTTAATAAGAATAATATCGGTAAGTGCAATACGCTCAAGTTCCCAGTTTTTTGTCTTCTCTCTTATCATTTCTTCAAGTTTGTCACTCTGAGCAATAGTTTTCCGGAACAGATCGACAATAAATTTTTTATCCTCTTTTGGATCATCATCTTCATCCTTAGGAAAAAGTGAAACCAGAGAAAATGTTTCAGAAAAATTCTCTGGAATTTGTTTCAGGGTTTTCAGAATAAATAACGCTGCTGACTGATAATCTTCTACCCAAAATATATTACGTTCTTCACAGTAGAATTGCAGTTCTGACGATTTCGAAATACATTTTTTAAATATCCGGTAAACAATATCCCGATCTGATTCAAAAGAATTCTCACTTCTTGTCAGGTATGTACGAAGATCTTTGAGGTTCCTGACTTTAAGATATATTTTGCGGACCATTTCCTGTTCCTCAGTCCAGGAGAATTTATAATCCTGAAAGTGTTTTTGCAGGTTCTTATTTTGCTGAAGAGAGAGTATAAGTGAATTCTCAAGGAGTTTCAGGTTAGGATTCAATTCTTCTTCGGTCGGATAGAATTTATTCTTTGCATCTTCAGACCGTATCCGATAAAAGTCGATGACTTCAAGAAAGAAAGAAATCTGGAGGTAATAGAGTTCAAAGATTTTGTCAATACTATTCAGAAGCGCTCTTTCTGCAACATCCTGACGACTTTCGCCCCCCTGGAACCAGGCATAGAGAGCCTGAAATACTTTTATTCTATAATGCCTTCGTCCAAGCATAAACGGTATAAAAAGAACAATAAATTTTCCAAATTACACCGCAAAACTAATTAAAATTTACTGATTTTTTTCAACTGCTCTGAAATTCCCTTCAAGTATCAAATAATATTTATATTTTTGCGTTTACTTGCTGAAGAAATTTGATGACTCAACTTTCAAATTAAAAAACAATGGAAGAGAATGAAAGGATTGACACGGATAGGGACAGGGATAAGGAAGAAATTTTTTCAAGAACTGTCAGGGCTGGAAAAAGAACCTACTTTTTTGATGTTAAGGCTACAATAGCTGAGGAGCGCTACCTGACCATAACCGAGAGCAAGAGACGGTTCAATAATGAACAAGGAAAATTCTTTTACGAAAAGCATAAACTTTTTCTCTATCGAGAGGATTTCGAAAAATTCATTAACGGTCTGAATGATGCCATAGAATTTATACAAACCGGGAAGGCTCCGGAACGGGCAGAACCCGACCCAGAGGAGAACCATAGAACTTCAGAAACCAAGGTCAGTGACAGTCATATTGATATTTCATTCGATGATCTGAAATCGGATTCAGAAACCTAGTAATTACCTGAAGCCGTCAAAATGAATATAAGGTGTCTCAAATACAGGGGCACTTTTTTTGTTCGTTCTTAGTATCCCAGTTATTAGCATCTGATATAATTAATTGATCCCTCTCAAGATACTGGATATCTTAGAACTCCAGTTAAGATTTTAACAATAAAGACTATCGTTACCGAACATTGTTGAAACCTTGAATAATTCTCAAAAGAAGTTAATATATAATGATAAATGGATTAATCATATGTGATCAAGATTAGATATAAATGTATAATTGAATTAACAATGTGACAAGGGTGAACTTTGGGTCGATTCTGAGCGAACCCTGAGCGAAGGAAGAACGAACAAACAACGAAGAAAGAACGAACAAAGTCTATAGAAAGCCTATAGTGAGCCTATAGGAAATCTATAGTAAAGGTCTATTATTCTTGATGAAGATACTAAATATCAATATGTTACAAAGTGCACTTTGAGTGAGAAATGCGTTAATTAATTCTAATACAATGAGTTAATATTAGTTATTAATCTATGTTAAGAGACTGAAGAATCGGTTATCTATAAAAAGAAGTAATCATATCGGGTACTGTCTTTTATTTTTCAACAATTTTCAACAGATTGCTTTTATAGCATAATTTTGCGACCTTTGCATAATAAAGAGTCAGTTTGAATCTTTTTAGAAATTAATCGACCTGAAAAATGGGGAAAGTAATTGCTATTGCAAATCAGAAAGGGGGTGTTGGTAAAACTACCACTGCGATAAACCTGTCTGCAGGTTTGGCTGTACTTGAGTACAGAACGCTGATTATCGATGCCGATCCTCAAGCAAATGCAACATCAGGAGTAGGTTTTGATCCAAGAAATGTAAAAACCAGTATCTACGAATGTATTATCGATGATGCGGAGCCAGGAAATATTATCCTGAATACATCCACTCCAAACCTTGACCTGATGCCTGCCCACATCGACCTGGTAGGCGCTGAGGTAGAAATGATCAATCTTCCCAATCGTGAGAAGATGATGAAAAAGGTTGTGACAAAAATCAGAGATTCATACGATTTTATTATCATTGATTGTTCGCCTTCACTCGGATTGATTACTATCAATGCTCTCACTGCAGCGGATTCTGTGATTATACCCGTTCAATGTGAGTACTTTGCACTTGAAGGCTTAGGTAAACTTTTGAACACCATAAAGATCGTACAGTCAAGATTGAATCCTTCCTTAGATATCGAAGGAATTCTTCTTACTATGTTTGACAACCGGCTTAATTTATCCAAACAAGTTGTTGAAGAGGTCAAGACCCATTTTCAGCAAATGGTATTTGATACCCTGATCAATCGTAATACAAAATTGGGAGAAGCCCCCAGTTTCGGAAATACTATAATGATGCATGACATAGACAGTGTCGGAGCCATCAATTATCTCAACCTAGCCAGGGAAATCCTGCAAAAAAATGAAATGACACGATTGAAATCATCTGAAAAACAAATCAAAATATAATGCAAGGTAAAAAAAAGGTATTGGGAAGAGGTCTAAGTGCAATACTGGAAAGCCCAGAAACCGACATCACTTCGCGGGATATCTCAGGTGAATATGTAGTTGGTGCCATCGCACACATCCCTGTTGAAAAGATTGAATCCAACCCATTTCAACCAAGAATGCAATTCAATGAAGATGAACTCGCTGAGTTGACGCTTTCCATCCAGGAACAGGGTATCATTCAACCCATCACTGTGAGAAAGCTAGGATATGATAAATACCAACTTATTTCAGGTGAAAGAAGGTTAAAAGCTGCTAAGCTTGCAGGGTTGGCAGAAATCCCAACTTTCATTCGCATTGCAAATGACGAGCAAATGCTCGAACTTGCCCTTGTGGAAAATATTCAAAGGGAAGAACTGAATCCATTGGAAATTGCTATGAGTTTTCAGCGTCTTCTTGACGAATGCAAGTTAAAACAGGAAGAATTAAGCAAGAAAGTCGGGAAAGACCGGTCGACCGTAGCCAACTACATACGATTGTTAAAACTTCCTGCTGAAATACAGATTGCTATCCGCGACAATAAAATCAGCATGGGACATGCGCGCGCACTTATTAATATTGAAGATGTTGAAACACAGATTGTAATCCTCCACCGGATCTTCGAAAAAAAATTATCCGTCAGGCAAGTTGAAGAGATAGTAAGGAACATTATTCCGGGGAAACCACTTACCAGAAGAAATGAGCCATTCGTCATTCCGATAAAAATTGAAAAGTTACGTGATTCACTTGCAAAGAAACTGGATACCAAGGTTGATATTAAATTCCATGCAAAAGGCGATGGGACGATTATTATTCCATTTCGATCTGATGAAGAACTTGACCTTATCATCACAAAATTATAGGAGAATTGAAATACCGGGCGATGCAAAGATTTCTTATAATCCTGATCTTGTTTTCTTGTGGATTGACAGGAATTGCCCAAAATAATCAACCAAGGCAAGTGGTTACTGATACTATCCACGAAACAAAGCACTTGCTTAAGCAAGTGGTTACTGATACTATCCACGAAAAAAGACACTCCCCAAAGCAAGTGATTCCTGATTCAATCCTCGAAAAACAGCACTCTCCCAAAAAAGCTACCCTAATGTCGCTTTGTCTTCCCGGATTGGGTCAAATCTATAATAAAAAATACTGGAAAGTTCCCATTATCTATGCAGGTTTTGGTATCCTGAGTTATCTAATTGTCTTCAATACGAATTATTACCTCACTTACAAATCGGCATATATTGAAAGTTTCAACGGCGACAGTTCGGGGAGTTACAGTGATATTGTGAGGAAGTACCCTGCATCAAGTATTCTGTCGGCGAGGGAGTATTACAGGAGGAATTTAGAGATCAGTATTATATTTACCGCGGTGTTATATATCCTAAATATTACAGATGCAGCAGTAGATGCCAACCTGTTCACATACGATATTAAAAAAGATCTTTCATTCAAAGTAGAACCGACACTAATCCCTCCTGCACCTCTTAG
>JBEKQA010000173.1:0-7187 GCA_049520195.1 Bacteroidales bacterium | reverse complement strand
CCAAGCCTGCTGTTTTTCAAAAATGGGACAGGAAACCTTCCTTCGCCTGGAGAAGATGGTTATCCCCGTTATTGCCGCAGTGAATGGCTATGCCCTCGGAGGGGGCTGTGAACTTGCCCTTGCCTGTGATTTCCGGATCGCTTCATCGGACTCAAAATTCGGACAGCCCGAAGTGAACCTGGGACTTATTCCCGGATATGCCGGAACACAGCGACTTTCGCGCCTGGCGGGGATGGGGAATGCTCTTTATCTGATCCTGACGGGTGAGATGATATCAGCGGATGAGGCTTTCCATCTTGGAATGGTGCAAAAAGTTGTCCCACTTGAAATGCTGATGATTGATGTAATGAAGATGGCAAGGAAGATGGCTTCAAATGGCTCACAGTCAATAATTAAGGCCAAAGAGATCATCAGAAAAGGCAGGGAGATCCCCCTGAGTGAAGGCAGCAGGATGGAGGCCGAAGCATTTGCCAAATTATTTGACTATCCTTCAACAAAAGAAGGTATGAAAGCGTTTCTTGAAAAACGAAAGCCAAACTGGTAACAAAACTTCTGAACCAACAATATTAACCAAAAAACATAAGAATGAATTACGAAGAAAGATTGCAAAATGTAGCAGTATTGGGGGCTGCAGGTAAGATGGGCAGCGGAATACTTCTCCTCACGGCGCTGGAGATGGCAGATATGAGTCTCAAACCCGAAAACAAGGGAAAGAAATTCGTGATCCATGCCATTGATATCTCGGATGACGCGCTGAGAGGCCTCATGAAATACCTTCATACCCAGGTATTTAAAGCAGCCGAGAAAAAGATCGTAGCGCTGAGGGCACTCTATAAAGAACATCGCACACTGATCGAGAATTCCGAGATCATCGACCAATATGTCCTGGATGTGATGTCAATCGTCATGCCCTCAACCCGGCTCGAGGCTGCACTTGAATCATACCTCATCTTCGAAGCTATCAAAGAAGATCCAGTAATGAAAGTCAAAGTCTTCTCCTATCTCAATGAAAACAACCCGAACCAGCCATGGTTCTTTACCAACACGTCATCCATTCCGATCGGAGTCCTCGATGAAAAGGCGAAACTTGAGGGATCTGTCATTGGCTTCCACTTTTATAATCCTCCTGCCGTTCAGAAGCTGGTAGAAATTATTGCTTCCGCCAACACCCTCAATGAATTAAAAGAGTTTGCAATCATCTATGCAAAGAATTTGCGTAAAGTGATCGTGCCATCCAATGATATTGCAGGTTTTATCGGTAACGGCCATTTTATGCGGGATATCCTTTACGCTACGGCTAAAGTGGAAAAACTGAAAAAGGAATTTGGATTTGTAGGGGCGATTTATGCTATGAACCACATCAGCCAGGACTATCTGATCCGCCCGATGGGTATCTTCCAGCTTATTGATTATGTGGGTGTTGATGTTTGCAGTTACATCATGAGCGTGATGAAAACTTACCAGAAAGATGAAACACTGCATTGTCCCTTCCTGGATCAGATGCTTGCGCTGAATATCCGGGGAGGTCAATTCTCTGATGGATCGCAAAAAGATGGTATCCTGAAATATGAAAAGGGAAAGGTCACAGGGATCTTTGATCCATATAAAATGGAATACAGACAGATTGAGGATATCCGGAATATTGTGGATGAAAAGCTGGGAAACATTCCTGCCGTACAATCCTGGAAGAATATTGTCAATAATCCCGCCAAGGAAGAACTTCTAAAGACATATTTTAAAGAGATAAAAGTTGCTAAAAGCCAGGGTGCAGAGCTTACAAGGGAGTATGCCCTGAAATCATGTGAGATCGGTATTCATCTTGTGAAAAGCAAGGTTGCTTTCAGTGAAAAGGATGTAAACACAGTGTTACTTACAGGTTTTTTCCATGCCTACGGACCTATTAATGAGTACCTTAAGTAAAGGAGACAACAATGAAAAAGCTAAGAAGAAAAGTATATATGGTTGCCGGTTATAACACCATTTCAATGGGAACCGGTCGCAAAGAGTTTAATCCGAAAAAAGAACGTCCCGGGCTTGAAGAATATATCAAAGAAGCCGGGCAGGGAACCCTTAAAATGATTGGGGGGGCAAAGAATGTTGACGAGTGTGCAATCGGTAATTTCATGGCTTCACGCTTCAATAAACAGGCTAATATGGCTGCTTTCTTTCCATATATTGATGAGGAACTTAGGGGTAAACCGGCCATCCGCGTTGAAGGTGCTTGTGCTACCGGTGCCCTGGCATTGATGACGGGGATCAAGAGCGTCCTTGCAGAAACGGCTGAAGTCGTGCTGGTTATTGGCGTTGAAGTGCAGAATACCGTAAAAGCCATATATGGAGCTGATATCCTTGCCGGTGCCGGTTGGTTCAAAGAAAGAAAAGACGGCCATGCCTATTTCTTTCCTGGTCAGTTTAGCGATCGTGCGGGCGCTTATTTTGAAAAATATGGCAGGGATAAAACAAGAAAGGCATTCGCGAGATGGTACCGGAATGCCATAGAAAATGCACGTCTTTGTCCCACGGCCCAGGAGTATCATAATACGACTAAGGATCTCGAGTCAACGGCCATGTTGGAACCCAATGGTAAGAGTTTTGTCGATCACCTCAATGTCTTTGATTGTTCGAAAGTATCTGATGGAGCCTCTGCCATTGCTGTAGTTTCAGAGGAAGGGCTTAAAAGGACTGGTATTCCTAAAAGCCAGGCCATCGAAGTTATCGGCTTTGGACAAGCCGCAGAAGATCTGACAAAGAAGCCGGTTGAACAGACCGAACTTACAACAACAAGACTAGCGATTAATACAGCCCTCGAATCGGCTGGGATCAAGATCAGCCAGGTTGGCACGGCGGAGATCCATGATTGTTTCACAATTGCCGGGGTACTTGCTGTGGAAGCCCTTGGGTTGGCTGACCCGGGCAAAGGGCCGGATTATATTCTTGAAGGTAATACCGCAAGAGATGGTAAATTTCCCATCAATACCACAGGCGGGCTCATTGGCTGGGGACATCCGACCGGCGCGACCGGTGTTCACCAGGCAGTAACTATTCTTGAACAGCTAACAGGCAAAGCAGGTGACTCTCAGATAAAACTCTCCGCTGATCGGCCTTACGGACTCACAGTAAATATGGGAGGCAATGATAAGACCCTGGTCTCAATAGTTTACCACCGGGGATAAAAAATGACGAACCGGATCACGCAACTCTTAAATATCCGCTACCCTGTCATCCAGGCCGGAATGGTGTGGTGCAGTGGCTGGAAACTGGCTTCGGCTGTTAGCAATGCAGGCGGTCTGGGTTTAATAGGCTCAGGCTCAATGTATCCGGATGTGCTCAAGGAGCATATCCGGAAGTGCAAAGAAGCCACTGACAAACCTTTTGGCGTAAATGTTCCACTGCTGTATCCGCATCGTGATGAGATCTTCGATATTCTTATCAATGAAAAAATAAAGATTGTCTTCACATCAGCCGGTAATCCTGCCTTATGGACCTCTTTTCTGAAAGAACATGGAATAAAGGTAGTACACGTTATCGCTAATGTAAAGTCTGCTAAAAAGTGCGAAGAGTCAGGTGTCGATGCTTTAGTCGCCGAGGGTTTTGAAGCTGGGGGTCATGATGGCAAAGAAGAGACTACCACGCTGACCCTGGTACCTCTCATCAGAAAAGCTGTATCTTTACCGTTGATTGCTGCAGGCGGTATCGGTACCGGCCGGGGAATGCTGGCTGCCTTTGCACTGGGTGCAGAAGGAGTCCAGATCGGAACCCGCTTCGTGGGTGCAGAGGAGTCGTCGGCTCATCCTGAATTCAAAAAGAAAATTATTGAAGCAGGAGACGGAGATACTGCCCTGATGATGAAGAAGGTAGTTCCCGTGAGGTTGCTTAAAAATGATTTCTCAGATAAAATTCGTGAGATGGAGGCAAGGGGAGCAACGGCGGAGGAACTTACGGATATTCTTGGGAAAGGCCGGGCAAGGCGTGGAATGTTTGAAGGCGATGTAGGGGAGGGGGAACTGGAGGTAGGTCAGATCTCTGCATTGGTTGAAGGGATAATGCCGGCAGGTGCAATCATGATTGAGATCATACAGGAATTCAACGAAGCAAAAAGGGAATTAATTGATTTATAATGACAAATAACGATATCCTGAAGAAATTGCGCGTGGCGTTACAACTGAGAGATGATGATATTATTCATATTCTCAGTCTTAAAGATTTTAAGATCTCGAAAAGTGAATTAGGTGCCATTTTCAGGAAAGAAGGTCATCCGAAATATATGGAAGCCGGGGATCAGATATTAAGGAACTTCCTCAATGGTCTGATCATATACATGCGAGGCCCCGACAAAGAAGAAAAGAAATAAAATCAGCTTTCTTTATTGCCTGTCTTTCAATGGGATATAATTCGTGTCCGGAGTCAAAGCTTTATAGGCCGGCCGGATTATCCTTCTTCCGCTGATCAGCTCTTCCAGTCTGTGGGCACACCATCCGGAGATACGTGAGATCGCAAACAAAGGTGTATAAAGCTCCTTGGGAATTTTCAGACAGTCATACACAAACCCGGAATAGAAGTCGACATTCGGGGAGATCAGCTTGTCTTGTGTTGCCTTGAATTCATAATATATCTCAGGCCCGATCCTCTCAATGGCTTCATACAATCCCATTTCTGATTCCCTGCCTTTTTCCCTGGACAGCAATCGTGCTTTTTCTTTAAGAAGAATAGCCCTGGGATCAGAAACCGTATAGACAGCATGTCCGAAACCATAGATCTTTCCTGACCTGTCATGGGCTTCTTTATTCAGGATCTTCCTCAGATAATCAGCAAGTTCTTCATCATTCGACCAATTCTTGACATGGTTCTTGATATCTGCCATCATATCTACAACTGCAATGTTAGCGCCTCCGTGCAAGGGGCCTTTCAGAGAGCCGATGGCAGCAACTATTGCTGAGTATGTATCTGTTCCACTGGAACTTACAACCCTGGTAGTAAAGGTGGAGTTGTTACCTCCCCCATGTTCAGCATGAAGGATAAGGCAAAGATCAAGCAACTCGGCTTCAAGAGGCGTATATTCATTGCCTTTCAGCATATAAAGAAAATTCTCAGCCGTGCTCAGCAATTTATCAGGATACCTTACTGTAAGCGTATCGTAATAGATAAGGTGCTGCATAGCATGATAAGAGTAAGCTGCGATGGTGGGGAACTTGGCTATCAGGCTGATAGACTGCAATAAAATATTTTCGATCGAAGTATCATCCGCATGTTCGTCAAGGGTATATAATGCCAGGATCGAACGGGCAAGCATGTTCATGATATCCTTACCTTTCATGGTCAGGATCATATCGCGGTTAAAATTCTCAGGGAGAAAGCGCAGCTCAGCCATTCCCTCAGAAAATTTTTCCAGTTCTTCCGGGGAAGGCAGCCTGCCGAATAACAGCAGGAACACTGTCTCATCATAGCCGAACCTCTTCTCCTGCTGGCAACCATGAACAATATCATTAATATCGATGCCGCGGTAGATTAGTTTGCCGTCAATGGCAACAAGTTTACCGTCAACTTTTTCATATCCAATTACACTTCCGACTTTTGTAAGTCCCACAAGTACACCGGTATGATCGGCATTCCGAAGGCCTCTTTTAACATCGAATTCCTTGAAGAGTTTTTCCTCTATCTTGCACGATTCCTCTGCCAGAGGGGAGAGCTGTTTTATGATTGCATCAATTTTCATTGAGTAGGATTTTTAAGATAAATATATTGACTATCCGATGTCTGCCTGATGATTTTAATAAATAATTATAAGAAGATTAATGAGATACAAGCTTGGTCTTCTGTCTTTTCTGTAAAATTAATAAATAATTAATCCAAATATATATTGCAAAATAAAGAATTCTGTAAAGGATTTTATCATTTTCGTAAAGGATTCAGGTCCAATACAATTAATAAATTTAAGGCTAGTCTTTCTTCATATAATTCAGTGCACTCCCTTCTTTAAACCAATTTATCTGGTGTTCACTGTAACTATGTGCAAGAAGGATTTCTTCTAAAGTACCCGTTAAATGATGGATTCTCAACTGTAATGGCTTTCCCGGAGAAAATGTAGTTAATCCCTGGAGATCAAAGATGTCATCTTCAAGGATCTTGTTGTAATCTGAAGGATTACTGAAGGTTAGCGCAAGCATACCTTGTTTCTTCAGGTTTGTTTCATGGATCCTTGCAAAGGATTTTACCAGGACGACACTTACCCCAAGATGTCTCGGCTCCATTGCCGCATGTTCGCGTGATGATCCCTCCCCGTAATTCTCATCTCCAATGATCATAGAGGGTATACCTTTGGCTTTATAATAGCGGGCAATTTTTGAAACTTCCCCGTATTCGCCTGTTTCTGCATTCCTGACTGAATTTGTTTTTTCATTGAAGAAGTTTACAGCCCCCATGAGAAGGTTATCTGAAATGTTGTCGAGATGCCCACGGAACCTGAGCCACGGGCCGGCCATGGAGATATGGTCCGTTGTACATTTTCCTTTGGCCTTTATAAGCAGTCGCATGCCGGTAATGTCCTTACCATTCCAGGACTTGAAGGGTTCAAGTAACTGCAAACGCTGGGAATCGCTTTCTATAGTGATGGCTATATCTTCAGGATTGTCAGGAGGAGCAAGGTAACCGGTATCTTCCACATCGAATCCTTTGGGTGGTAATTCAACTCCGGCAGGCTCCTCAAGGAAAACCTGCTGTCCTTGTTTATTTACTAGCTTATCTTTCAGCGGGTTGAAATGGAGGTTGCCAGCAAGGGTAAGTGCCATGACAATCTCAGGGGAGGCAATAAAACTATGAGTGCTCTCATTACCATCATTGCGTTTGGCGAAGTTCCGGTTATATGAATTCAGGATCGAGTTTTTCCTTGCCGGATTGTCCATATTCCTTGCCCATTGTCCGATACAGGGGCCACAGGCATTGGCCATGATGATCCCTCCGATATCCGTAAACAACTTTAAAAGTCCATCCCTTTCACAGGTATAGCGTATCTGCTCAGAACCGGGAGTGATAATAAATTCTGATTTGGCTGTCAGCTGTTTTGACTGGGCCTGCTTGGCTATTGAAGCGGCCCGCGAGATATCTTCATAGGAAGAGTTGGTGCAGGAACCGATTAAACCTACCTCAAGCTTCTCAGGATATCCTTTTTCTGTCACAAACGCTGAGAATTC
>JBEKQA010000172.1:0-7233 GCA_049520195.1 Bacteroidales bacterium | reverse complement strand
CGAGAATGAACCCTTCATAAGAATCATAACCCATGATCCTGCCGATGTCAAAGTCGAGAAATTTATAAGGAATTCTTCCCGAGACAACGGTCTTCAAAGATTTAGCTATTTTATCGAAATTGGCTTTCTTGCCGATGCTGTCAATTGTGCGGTACGTTTCCCGGTCTTTGCTGGTGAGGCTGTCTGTTCTGTATTTGTCCCAATACTCTTCCGTGCGGTCGGTGGCAGCCTTATCGACCTCCACATCAAGGTGATTGAACTCACGTCGCACCAGTTCAGGATCCAGCACTATATCGCGAATATAGCTTCTTCCTTTTGCAACAGCAGCGTACTTCCCGATTTGCATCATCGTGAATTTGACATCTGTATTAAGCTGAACAGGAAACCAATGTTCACCGTCTATGAATTGGTACAACTGTTGGACTTTTATATCAATACCGCCGGTATTGTGGTAAGGTTGTGCAATTACATTCTGAATGGCCCATTTATTCGTGTTGATGGAAATGACACCCTTGAGCCCATCGAAGTTTGTCCCTTTCCGGGGTCTGAAGGAGATGACAAACACCGTATCTTTAGCTGAATATAAAGTGTCCTCAAGTTTAAAGAAGTACTTGCTCAGACTCCCGGGACTTATGGGATTTACATATGTGTTCTGGAAAATCGTGATAAATGGCTTGTAAAAGGAAAACGATTGGATCTGGGTGGTGAGGAATACGAAAATCGGATCTTTAAATCCTGACATCCTCGTCGCGATGACATGGTTGTAATTTTTATCGGGTTCCAGAAATTTGCGCTTGGTTACATTCTCCATGAGAAATAAATACTGTTTGCTCAGGATTTTGTTAATCATTTTATCCATCGTATCTCTTCTGACCGAATCCTTTTTAGACGTATCCCTGATACTGACCTCGACCTTTATCGGCTGATTTTCTTGTTTTGGCAGGGTGTCATTCAATTCTTTATAGACTGAGGTGTCATTTTCTGCAGTAAAGATGGTCTTGTCATAAGAGGTATAGGAAAAGGATTTCAACTTCTCCGGATCGTTTTCGTCCCGGTGTTCGATCGCATTCCGTATGATCCTGTGTGCCGGGTTAATGCCTGGATAAATATCTACCTCCGACAGATCGATCTCTGTCGGTGTCAGCTGGATAGCAAGATTTACTGTTTTGTCTCTGACGGTATAAGAGAGCGGGAGGTAGCCCACATAGGACAACTGGAGCTTATTTATGGGAACATTGCTCTGCAATTTAAATTTCCCGTCAATGTCTGTCGTGCCTCCGTTCTGGCTGCTGTTGATCACGATATTGACGAAAGCAAGAGGCTCTTTTGTCTTGCTGTCCGTTACCTTGCCGGAAACACTGTAGAGATTTTGTCCCTTTCCGGTCAAGGAAGTAAAAATGATAATGAAAAGGAAAATATATCTTAATAAACCCGTCATAAAAATGAATGTTCGTAAATTTGCCTGTAACGATATTTCCTCCTTGAATCGATATTCGAAAGGAATCATGTAAAATTACCTCTAAAGACGATAAAAAGGCTCTTTTGTTTCCAAAGGTAAGTATCATTTCCAATCGTATATTTTCCAGAGGGAAAATATTTGTATTCTAAAACAATGTTTACCATTTCATATTTTTCGGTTTAAAAGGTCTCATATTGGAAAACAACGACGTAACGACGATATTCACAGCTAAGACCGTGGCAGGGATGGAAGAAGTTCTGAAAAGTGAACTTGATGTGCTTGGCACTGTAAATACACAGATTCTCAAAAGAGCTGTTTCATTTGAAGGGGATAAAAGTTTGCTCTACCGAGCCAATTATTGTTGCCGCACCGCCCTCAGAATATTGAAGCCCATCCTTGTTTTCCCAATCACTAAACAAGAAGATCTTTATAACAATATAAACAGGATTGAATGGGAAGAATATCTTGGAAACCAGGGCACGCTTGCCGTTGATGCAGTCAATGCAAGCTCGGTTTTCACCAACTCCCAATATATTGCATTAAAGACAAAGGACGCAATTGTTGATCGTTTCAGGGAAAAAACAGGCGGACGGCCATCTGTAGATCTTGACAACCCCGACCTCAGGATTAACATTCATATTTACAAGGAGATCTGTACTGTTTCACTCGATAGTTCCGGTTCCTCACTTCATAAAAGAGGCTACCGGCAGGTGACAGGACCGGCACCGCTGAATGAGGTTCTTGCTGCAGGACTTATTCAGCTTTCAGGCTGGGATAAGAAAGTCCCCCTCTATGATCCGATGTGCGGATCGGGAACGATCCTGATCGAAGCAAATATGCTTGCACGCAACATCCCCTCCGGATACTTCCGGCCGGGATTCGGCTTTGAGAAATGGCAGGACTTCGATGCGGAACTATGGAAGAAAATTAGGATTGAAGAGGATTCGAAAATAAAGAATATTGAAGTTGAGATCGTGGGATCGGACATCTCCTCAAGAGCGATAGCTACCGCAGCTAAAAATATTGACTTTACAAAGTTCGGTGATCAGATCCGTCTCGAAGTATCGGACTTCGCTAATACAATTCCAAAGGCTACTACCGGTATGATTATCTTCAACCCTCCCTATGATGAACGGATGCAGGTTGACGATATCATAGCTTTTTATAAATCAATCGGAGATATATTAAAGAAGAAATATAAGGGCTTTGAGGCGTGGATCATATCTTCAGATCTGAGAGCATTGAAATTTATTGGGTTACATCCTTCAAAAAAGCTGACCGTTTTCAATGGACCGCTTGAATGCAAATTTGTAAGATTTAGCTTGTATTGATAATTGTTCTTTGATTTTTTTTATTTATTTTTACAGAAAATCACTTCTGTCATGAAAAAGATATTGCTTAGCCTGGAAAACCTTGATGAGGTGTTTCCCGATGATTTTACCCAGGGGCAGATTGCTAAAGCCAAAACCCTCTTTTTGAAAAAACTGGCCCAGGAGGCCCATTGCTTTTACTCCGGAAAAATTCAAACCATTCCCAAGGCCCCTGTGGTTGGATTCAACTGGTTCAATGTCTGGTATACTCCAGGCGTTTCAAAGGTTTCAACCAATATCAGGGAAAGAGCTGACTGTTCATTTGAACTCACAAACAGGGGAAATTTTGTAGCCGTCGTAAGCGACTCCACAAGGGTCCTGGGCGACGGTGACTGCACACCTCCAGGCGGACTGGGTGTGATGGAAGGAAAAGCATTTCTGATGAAATACCTCGGCGGGGTCGATGCCGTTGCTCTTTGTGTCGACAGCCGGGATGAGAATGGAAAAAATGATCCTGAAAAGATCATCCAGTTTGTGAAAATGCTGCAGCCGAGCTTTGGCGCCGTGAACCTGGAAGATATTTCACAGCCGAATTGTTTCAGGGTGCTCGATGTACTCCGGGAAGAATGTAATATCCCAGTATGGCACGATGATGCCCAGGGAACTGCCTGCGTAACTCTTGCCGGACTGATAAATGCATTGAAACTTGCCGGGAAAGACATAAAACATGTCAGGATCGTACTCTATGGCGCAGGTGCTTCCAATACTACCATTGCCCGGCTCCTTATCAAGGATGGTGCCGACCCGGCCAGGATCGTCATGTTCGATACCAAAGGTTCCCTGCATATTGGTCGTGAGGATATCAAAGCCGATAAACGTTTTTACCGGAAATGGGAATTGTGTGAATCCACGAATCACGACAGGATCATGACCATGCCTGAGGCCATGAAGGGCGCTGATGTGCTGATCTCGCTCTCCACGCCCGGACCTGATATTATCAAGCAGGAGTGGGTGAAATCGATGGCTGAGAAAAGTATTGTTTTCGCTTGCGCTAACCCGGTTCCCGAGATCTATCCTTATGCCGCAAAAGAAGCCGGCGCTTTTATCGTTGCCACGGGAAGAGGAGATTTCCCGAACCAGGTAAACAATTCAATCGGGTTCCCCGGGATATTAAAAGGCGCCTTGCTGGTGCGTGCCCGTAAGATCACCGACGAGATGGCTATCGCCGCAGCCCATTCCCTGGCCGACTTCGCAGAGAAGCGGGGTATTCATATCGATGATATCGTGCCAAATATGGAAGAAGCAGGCGTTTTCCCGCAGGAAGCTGCCGATGTTGCCATGCAGGCCATCAAAGATGGTGTTGCAAGGGTCAAGTTGACTTGGCAGGAAGCCTTTGATAAAGCCAAATTTGATATCGATCATTGCCGGGCTCTAACCCATTCGATGATGGATAATGGATTTATCAAAATGCCTCCGATGGAAATGATCCAGTCATCACTGGATTGGGCCATCGAAGAAATGCGGAAACCGAAATAATTGATAACTTAATTTCGCTATTTCGCTATCTCTCTATTTCGCTATTTTAACAACCATCGCCCCATGCGGCATCACACTCATCTCAAAATGAGTCTCAACCTTGCCGAGATCTTTCTGTCTCCATAGGTCTCTCATCTCCCATTTTCCGGACAGGTTAAGCTCTTTTAGATCTACCGGAATGTTTAAAGATTCTTCGGTAAGATTGAATATTCCGATGGCTTTGGTTCCGTCTTCAAGGTCTTTTACCCAGATCTGGTAATTATCATTTGCCTTGGCCTGCATTGCCTCCTTGCCAAGCGGATCCTGGTCTATGGCAATGATTTCATCATTGGTCAACAGGTTGAGAGTGAACGGGTCAAGTTGGTCAAGATCACATCCTATGAGCAGCGGGGCGGATAATAAGCACCAGAGTGAAATATGGGTGTACTGCTCGCTCGGGGTAAGTCGGGTATAATGCAGTGCAGGTCCCCAGCCCACCCATCCTACGACAAGCATATCCGGATCATTCCATCGGCCGGGCTCAGCATACGGGGCGCATTTTCCCTGGTTAAAGCCTATTTCCGATAAGCTTTCCCAGGTATCCTCAATATCTCCTGTGGTTCTCCATGAATTTCCATCAACGCTGGCTCCCCATTCCCATACCTTCCCCATTCCATACTGGCACAGGCTGAAATGTATATCCCGTCTCACATTATGAAGGGCATTCCTCATAATGTTGTACGGATATTTAAGTTGCTCGGGCGTAGGATTCGGGAATAAATTGCCATACGAACACCAGTCATATTTCAGGTAATCGATTCCCCATGTGGCATAGGCTTCTGCATCGTTCTGTTCATAGGTGTAGCTTCCTTCGTAGCCACCGCATGTCTTGGGTCCCGGTGAGGAATAGATGCCGATTTTAAGCCCGAGAGAATGCACATAGGAGCAGAGCGAATACATATCGGGGAATTTATTATTGGTCAGTATCCTGCCATCCTTGTCATGCATATATTCCCATCCATCGTCAATGTTCACAAAGGTCCATCCGTGATTAATCAGGCCGCTTCTTTTCATCGCCTCTGCCGATTTCCTTATCTTGGCATCGCTCACACTCAGTCCCCAGCAATTCCAGCTATTCCATCCAAGTGGAGGAGTAAGGGATAACATATTACCGCACACGATTTTCAATGGTCGTGTGGCCAAACCGGAAACATTTTTCACATAAAGAGTAACGATGTATTCTCCTCTGCGCTGCAAAACTCCTTTGATCACGCCCGTTGCAGAATCCATGCTGAGTCCTTCAGGCAGGTCTTTGGCAAAGTATTTCAAAGGTGCCTCTCCGGTCGCTGCAACCTTGAAAAAGAAAGGCGACCAGGGCCTGGCTCCGAATACCTTAGCGCCATTGATCCTGGGCTCCTTACCGGCAGGCGGTGTGAGAATATATGGCAATTCCAGCCTTTCGCTGATGCTCTGTCCCGATTTGCTCTCTGTGAAGGTGATCTGTGCAAAGGCAGGTTTGGTAGGATTTGTCTGTAACTGAAATCCTGTTTCAGTCTTTGAGCCTTTTTTAAGTCTGAGAACGGTATCTTCATGAAGTAAAACTGCATTGTTCGCATATGAGATTACATCTACAGAGAAGGTTCCCGTGAAATCGTCTTTGCCGGAGTGGTTTTCAATGATAAACTTCCTTACAAGACCTTTGTTTTCCAGGAAAAGAAAGGCGTTCTTTGTGAAATCAAATTTTACGTAATCGCCAAAGCAAACCATCGAAACGGCAAAGGGCTTCGAAAACATTCCTCCAAGGCCTCCCTGATCATATACTCTCACGGCAATGACATTTTCCTTGTCCCATAGTATCCTCGGGTCATATACATTCAACACATACCGCCTCTCGGTATTCCAAAAACCCTGTTCTTTTATGAACTCATCACCAGCAACAGCATCCGTCGCCTGTGTTCTGGCATTCTGGCCGATCATCCTGCCATTCAGGAAAACCTGGTCGCAATCGTCAATTCGGCCCAGCACGAACTGCAGGCTGTCTTTGATAAACCCGCTTTCCTTAAGAGCGGAGGGCAGATTGAATTTTATCCTGTACCAGGCAAATCCGTCAAGCTTTGCATGACCCTGGTCTTCCCAGTTCTTCGACGGCAGTATGGATCCCCACTTTGAATCATCAAACGAGGGCGCGCTCCAGGCCATATTATCTCCCGGCTTGAACTTCCATGGAATATTAAGATCGATTGAGCTCTCTTTTTTTTCTCTTGAGCAGGAAATGGCAAATAACAGCGCCAGGATGGAAAGGATGTAGATTTTTTTCATAATGATCCGTAATAGGTTTTAACAACTCAATATTACGAAAGATGCTGAGATCTGCCAAAAATTGTTACTAATTAGGCTGATTGAACATGGGAATGTTGGACAGTGTCTGAATAACAGAATGACAGAGTAACACAGTGACAGAGTTACTGGGTGGAAAAGAGGATGTGATAATAGTCGTGACACGTGACGCATAAAGCGAATATCTTTATACTAGTTCCGAGCGGAAAAAGAATTTTGGTACTAAACATCAATGCTGAGCGGAATCTGTATTTCCACTCGGAATACTGCAGAATTTGCAATTCTGCTCAATAATCATCAATAATCCTTAGATTAAATTCTGATTTAAATATTCCTTCCGGCCAATAGGCATGTTTCGCCTTTTCGCCGTTTCGTTTTTAAGAGATGAACTGCGATCTCTTTAATTATCGGGAGTAAAATGTGAGATCAGCTATTTAGATGCATTTTTAATTACTTGTGACACTTGTGTGTTATGTCATTTTTATTATCTTTGTAGATACTTTAAAAAATCGTATTTATGGCGATATCATTTAAAAATGTGATCACAAAGATGTACTCCGGTAGAGTAGGAGATATTGTTCTCAGGAATTACGGCGGGAAGTCGGTCATGGC
>JBEKQA010000171.1:0-7237 GCA_049520195.1 Bacteroidales bacterium | reverse complement strand
AATCCATGCGGAGAAATACCACTTTGTTCATATGATAGTTGCCGCTTACTGGCAATCAACCTGTACAGTTATGTAGATAAACCTTTTACGACAGATGCAAGTTTTGATTCCGATCTCTTTATTGACCATGTTCATAAGGCACAAAGGATAATGGACGATATTATTGATTTGGAATTGGAGAAAATTGACAACATACTTAAGAAGATCAGTAGTGATCCCGAGGATGAGTGCATAAAAGCCCGGGAAAGGAAACTCTGGCTTAATATCAAAGAGAAAGCAATTCAGGGAAGAAGGACAGGTTTTGGAATTACCGCTGAAGGAGATATGCTTGCTGCACTTGGAACACGATATGGGTCGGATGATGCTATTGATTTCTCAGTAGAGGTTCATAAGATGCTGGCTATTGAAGCCTACCGTTCCTCTATTACCATGGCAGCTGAAAGAGGCGCTTTCCCAATTTGGAAGGCTGAGCGGGAAAAAGACAACCCTTTTATCTTGCGCATAAAAGAAGCCGCTCCTGAGCTTTATAAGGAAATGGTTAAGTTCGGTCGTCGTAACATTGCCATTCTTACTATTGCACCGACAGGTTCAGTAAGTATACTTTCACAAACCACATCCGGGCTGGAACCTGTGTTTGCTGTGACATACAAACGCAGGCGTAAAGTAAATCCAAGCGACAAACATGCCCGGGTCACTTTTACTGATGAGATAGGAGATACATGGGAAGAATACCATGTATTTCACCATAAGTTCGTGACCTGGCTTGAAACAAAGGGATATAATGTTGATGAAGTATCCCGGATGGATGAAAAAGAATTGAAAGCTATTATTAAGGAATCTCCTTATTATAAGGCAACATCAAATGATATTGATTGGGTTGCGAAAGTTCATATGCAGGGAGCAGTTCAGAAATGGGTAGATCATTCAATTAGTGTAACGGTGAATGTTCCCAATGATATTAATGAAGAAATGGTGGCCTCTATCTACGAGACTGCCTGGAAGGTCGGATGCAAAGGCATGACGGTTTATCGTGATGGCAGTCGTGAAGGTGTGCTGGTGAATAATGACAAAAAAGAGGATTCAGATAACACAAATGTATTCAAAGAAACCCGTGCTCCTCATCGTCCTGACAGACTGGAAGCAGAAATTGTTCGTTTTCAGAATGATTATGATAAATGGATAGCCGTGGTAGGTCTTCTGAATGGTCATCCATATGAGATATTTACCGGTCGTGCCGATGATTTCTGGATTCCACAGTGGGTGCAGAAAGGCTGGATTATTAAGAACCGACCTGATGGCATAAACTCCCGCTATGATTTTCAATTTGAAGACAGGCAAGGCTATAAAATAACAATTGAAGGTCTGTCAAGATCCTTTACAAAAGAATATTGGAATTATGCAAAACTAATTTCAGGAATCCTTCGTCATGGAATGCCATTGCCGTTTGTTGTGAACATTATCAGTAAACTTCACTTTGAAGTCGATTCCATCAATACATGGAAAAATGGGGTTGAAAGGGCATTGAAAAAGTTCATTCCTGATGGAACAAAAGCACCCGAACGCGTTTGTCCTAAATGCCATGAAGCCAACGTGCTGATTTACCAAGAAGGATGTCCGATCTGTTCGAAGTGTGGATATACTAAATGCGGATAATCTTTTTAGAAATGAAGTTTGTGATAGTCAAATGTCTTACTATCACGTAATTTCCTGATCTTTTGTGTGATAGTCAACAGTGCCTTGAGATCGTTCTTAAGGAACCATTGAATTGCTTCGCCCTTGCCATGCACAGCTTCCGCAAAAACAATATGAAAAGTATAATTGTTTCGTTTTAGCCATGCATAGGCTTCCTGATCTTCATCAATGGCACTGTCAAGTGCGGCAAGTTCTGGAAACCCATTCTTCATAAGCCAGTCAACGGCTTCATCGCTTCCCTGAATTGCGTATGAAAGAGCTGCCAATTCAGGGTAACCATTTTTTAAAAACCAGTTAAGGATATCTTTTCCGCCTTCAATTGTTTCTCCGAAGGCAATTAGAATCTTTGGGGGATATTTAAGAAGATCTGCCATATATCATCTCTGATCCTAATGGATGATGGACGTCTAACTATACACTTTTGCAACAATTTCCAGTTTACGAAGACGTTCAGCAATCTTTTCAAGTTCAAAGATACTAATTTTTTCAAGGTTATGTACAGGGGTAGCACGGGAAATCGGATAAAGCATCACCATGGATGGCCGGATCAGATCAAGCTGCTTTAACCATCCAGATACTTCATTCTCAGTCGTATTATCAATCACTTCGCCTTGATAAGATCCCCTAAGAAACATACTCTGAATGATCACATTACCATTAAACTTCTTCAGATTACCAATCAGATCGTTGAATTTGACAGTTCCTGCGGGGTTATTGATCAGCAAAAAAAGCCGTTCAAAACCTGCATCAAGTTTTTGTATGTTATTATCAAGCTTTAGTAATGCTTTAAAAATTTCATCCTTATCGATCATGGATGCATTTGAAAGAATGGAAACTTTTGCACCCGGCATGAACTTATCGCGTAATTTGAGTGTATCATCGACTATACCCGAAAAATCGGGGTGCATTGTTGGTTCACCGTTACCTGCAAAGGTCAGTACATCCGGAATGTGATCTTCCTCAATGAGTTCTTTCAACCTATACTCGAGGTATTGACTAACAAGTTCACGGGGTGGAAGTTCATGAATTAAATTCTTGTTATCCGGAGTCCATCCGCATTCACAATAGATGCAATTAAACGAACAATATTTTGCATGAATGGGAAGCAAATTGATCCCGAGTGAAAGCCCAAGGCGCCTGCTTTGGACCGGGCCGAAGATGATATCGTGAAAAAGAAATCCTGACATTTGATTCAAATATTTGCACAAATGTGAGAATTTTCCACTTACTATGTGTGCATTAATGAAGCTATTTTGATTATTTTTACAGAATCTAACATATCAGATGCTATCACTCAAGGAAATACAGGCTCCGGTTAGTGAACACCTTGGAATCTTTGAAGAAAAGTTCAGGACTTCGCTGAAAAGCAACGTTCCTCTGCTGGATACAATCATGCATTATATAATTAAACGAAAAGGGAAGCAAATGCGCCCGCTTTTTGTTTTTCTGGCTGCCAGTGTGACCGGAGGCATTAAAGAATCGACTTACAGGGCGGCATGTATGATCGAATTGCTTCATACTGCGAGCCTAGTGCACGACGATGTAGTAGATGATTCTAACCTTCGCAGAGGATATTTCTCTATCAATGCACTATGGAAAAATAAAATTTCTGTGCTGGTTGGAGATTATTTGTTATCAAAGGGTTTATTATTTTCCCTTGAGAATGATGAGTATAATCTTCTTAAAATAGTTTCCAATGCTGTAAAAGAGATGAGCGAGGGTGAACTTTTGCAGATCGAAAAAGCCCGTCATCTTGATATCAGGGAAGAGATTTATTTTGAGATCGTCCGGAAAAAAACCGCTTCTCTTATCGCTTCCTGCTGTGCCTGCGGAAGTGCATCTTCAGGCGCTGATCCTGAAACAATTGAGAAAATGCGCGTATTCGGAGAATATACAGGGATTGCCTTCCAGATTAAGGATGATTTGTTTGATTATGAAACGGGCAATTCTACAGGGAAACCTGCAGCCATCGATATTAAAGAACAAAAAATGACGCTTCCCCTTATCTATCTTCTCAATCATTCAGACCTTATTGAAAAACGATGGATAGTCAATACGGTAAAAAACCACAATACAGATGCAGTTAGAGTGACTGTCCTGATTGAGAAGGTAAAAGCAAATGGAGGCATTGAATATGCCCACAGTAAAATGCTTGAAAATCGTCAAAAAGCAATAGAAATCCTGCGTACCTTTCCGGAGAGTACATTCAGAACCTCTTTAGAACAACTTGTAATTTTTACAACCGAGCGTAATAAATGAGCAGAATCATAGTTTCCTTGCAATACAACCTGCATTATGAGAATTGTTTTCCGTGGTACTTTGTTATTTTTTTTCTTTCTGGTAATACTTTCATCTTCACTTAAGGCACAACGCTTCAATGCTGGCTTAATGCTCGGGGGTATCGTTAGTCAGGTCGATGGTGATACCTATGATGGATATCACAAATTTGGTTATCTGGGTGGAGGTTATGTTGATCTTCAGATATCACCCCACTCCTCATTTCAGATGGAGCTTGAATATATTCAGAAAGGAAGCAGAAGAAATGCAGATTCCGTTACCAATGGAGGAGATACTTACCTTCTGAGGCTTCATTACATTGAAATACCCTTGTTGTATCAATATAATTTCTTAAAACGGTTTTACTTTGAAGCCGGGCCCGCTGCCGACATCTCCATTGGGTCTGTTGAACGGCTGAATAGCCAGGATATACCAAATCCGGTTCCAATACGTCCTGTTACACTGACGGGCATTTTTGGCTTTGGTGCGAGTGTGACAAGTCATCTTAGATTAAATTTCCGCTATAACTATTCGTTGATGTCTATACGTAATGGAACCGCAAATGGATATCGTAAAATTTTCTTTGAAGTAGGTCAATACAACAACGTGTTATCTCTATCGGTACTGTGGGATTTTAAAGCTAAAGATCTTTAATCGTTGTTAATGAAGAAGATCAGGTTAATTATCGGCGTGACGGGTGCAAGTGGTTCTGTTTATGGAAAACTACTCATAGAAAAAGTTAAAAGCCTTGAAGATCAGGTTGATGAGTGTGGGATTGTGTTTTCAGATAATGCAAGGGCTGTTTGGTCATATGAGCTTGGTGCGTTTGATGAAACTCTGATTCCTTTCAAATTATATCGGCAGAATGATTTTTTCTCACCCCTGGCTTCCGGTTCGGCACATTTTGATGTAATGATAGTTTGTCCCTGTACCATGGGGACACTTGGAAGGATCGCTTCCGGGGTTTCCAATGATCTTCTTACACGGGCAGCTGATGTTATTCTTAAGGAGCGAAAAAAACTGATTCTTGTTCCACGGGAGATGCCATATAGTCTGATCCATTTGAATAACCTTAAGCTTCTTGCTGAAGCAGGAGCAATAATTTGCCCGGCTTCACCCTCATTCTACAGTAAACCACAGAACATCGAAGAAGTAATTATGACCGTTGTCGACCGGATTCTAACCCTGGCGGGATTTGAGTTTCCAAGCTTTCATTGGGGTGCTGACGTATCCCATTGACAGACAGTGAATAAAAACCAATTTTATAGACCAGCTATAGACTTTGTTAGTTCATCCTTCACTTTTGTTTCGGTCAGACTTTGTTAAATAATATGAATTTTCCGCATTCCAAATATTCATCATAAGTTTCTCATACCCAATCCTGTAGATGGAAGAATTTTTAAATAGTGATTCAAATTGGCTATATGTCAGATGGAGCCAGTCTTGTTTACGGAATGACATCAATTGCTGGTCTGGCTGAAATTCTTCAATACTATGAGGTACTGCAAACTTGTTATACGGACAAACATCCTGACAGATATCGCAACCATAAATCCGGCCATGAAGTTTATCTTTCAACTCATCAGGCATCCCGGATTGATCTTCAATGGTAAGATACGAAATGCATTTCGATGGATTTAGCTCATATGCATTTTCCAGAGCTCCTGTTGGACAGGCATCAATACATGCGCGACAATTACTGCAATGATCCAGCTCAGGAAAGTCGGGTTCAATCAATAAATCCGTAAGAATGATGGCTATAAAATGAAAAGATCCTGTCTCCGGGTTTATCAGTAATGTGTTTTTGCCTGTCCATCCAAGTCCACACTGACGGGCCCAGGCTTTTTCCAAAACAGGGCCACTATCGATAAATGACTTTGCCTTTATAGGTCCGAATTCATCCTTCATGAAATTGATCAAAACCCGTGTGCGTTCTTTCATCACATTGTGATAATCCTTTCCGTAGGCGTGCTTTGAGATAATTAAATTATCAGTTTCCGGGATGATTTCCTGTGGAACATAGTTGACGAGGAGTCCTATTACAGTTTGAGTACCTGGCATTAGCATCCTCGGATCAATTCTTATCTCAGGTTTTCTCTCCAGGAACTGTAGACCGGCATTTCTTTTCTCCTTCAGATAAGTGATGAAGAAATCCCGGTCTTTAACCAGTGGTTCTGCCCTTGCGAAACCACATTGTGTAAATCCCAGCTCAATTGCTTTTGAACTTATTTTCTGACCGGATAATTCCATGGTCATGAATATTTACAGAATTTCACAGCGGATTTTGTTTCAATCAATAAAAATAACTGGTTATTAAAATAATTTTGATTGAGGGCCTGCTTTAATCTTTCCCAGATGCTTATATGCCGCTTCAGTGGCCTCACGGCCTCTTGGGGTCCTCATTAGATATCCTTCCTGGATAAGAAATGGCTCATAAACCTCCTCAATCGTCCCGGGATCTTCAGAAACGGCAGTGGCAATAGTATTTAGGCCAACAGGTCCTCCTTTGAATTTATCGATTATCGTAAGCAGGATCTTGTTGTCCATTTCATCTAATCCATGTTTATCCACATTCAAAGCCGTTAAAGCATACTGACTTATCTTCAGGTCAATCTCACCGTTACCTTTTATCTGGGCGAAGTCACGAACCCGTCTTAACAGGAGGTTCGCTATACGTGGTGTTCCCCTGCTCCGGCGTGCAATTTCAGAGGTTGCATCAGGCGTAATTGGAACTTTAAGTATCTGAGCCGATCTGTTTATAATGCGTTCAAGGGTTGTTGCCGTGTAATAATTCAAACGTGAATTGATCCCAAACCTTGAACGAAGAGGAGCCGTAAGTAAACCTGATCGGGTAGTGGCGCCAATTAAGGTGAAGGGATTTAATTTTATCTGGATGCTGCGTGCATTCGGTCCTGTTTCGATCATAATATCGATCTTGAAATCTTCCATTGCAGAATACAAGTATTCTTCTACAACAGGACTCAACCTGTGAATTTCATCAATAAACAGGACATCGTTTTCTTCTAAATTCGTGAGAATTCCGGCAAGATCACCCGGCTTGTCAAGAACAGGGCCTGAACTTACCCTTATGTTAACATTTAATTCATTGGCAATAATGTGTGAAAGTGTCGTTTTCCCCAATCCAGGAGGCCCATGCAATAATACATGATCGAGAGGCTCCTTCCTCTGTTTTGCAGCCTGGACAAAGATCTTCAGGTTTTCAATAATATTTTCCTGTCCTGAAAAATCAATAAATTCCGTTGGCCTG
>JBEKQA010000170.1:0-7253 GCA_049520195.1 Bacteroidales bacterium | reverse complement strand
GAAATAACTTTATCGGCTATGATTATTTATCTGCGGAAACAAAGATTGTCCGTTATCGTAAGGTAATAACAAAGGAAGAAGAGTTTTTCCACGTAGTCTTAGATCAGACTCCATTCTACGCCGAATCGGGTGGCCAGGTCGGCGATCGGGGTCAATTGATCTTAAAGGAAAAAAACTATGAGGTTCTAAATACATTCCACGAACATGATCTCATCATTCACGTTTTGAAGACCTTGCCCGAAGATCCTTTAATTCCTGTAATTGCAGTTGTCGATGATTCCAAGCGAATCTCCACGGCCAATAATCACTCTGCGACTCACCTGCTGCATGCAGCGCTCCGCAAAGTTTTGGGCACGCATGTGGAACAAAAAGGATCATTGGTGGATGAAAATCATCTTCGTTTCGACTTTACCCACTTTGCGAAGATGTCGGATGAAGAGATCAGGAAAACAGAAGATATTGTCAATCAGAAGATCAGGAGTAATATAACGCTCTATGAAGAAAGGGCTATGGAGATTGAAAAAGCCAAAGCAATGGGAGCCATGGCGTTATTCGGAGAGAAATACGGAGATAAGGTCAGGGTCGTTGTGTTCGATAAGAACTATTCCGTTGAGCTTTGCGGAGGAACGCATGTGTCTGCCACAGGGCAAATTGGACTTTTCAAGATTGTTTCGGAAGCCGCTATTGCTGCAGGGATCAGAAGGATAGAAGCCATCACAGGACAGGCAGCCCTGGAATATTACAATGACCGGGTCACTTTGTTCGAAGAGGTGAAAGAGATGCTGAAAAATCCTAAGGATGTGATCAAAGGACTGAAGTCAGTGATCGAAGAAAACCAGGAATTGAAAAAGCTAGCCACAGAATACGAGAGGCTGAAAATCAGCGAAGTACGGAAAACAATCGAACCAAATATCCGGAATATCAATAATATTAATTTCCTTGCGGAAAAGGTGGAACTTAGTGTCGATGCCGCAAAGAATCTTGCTTTTGAAATGAGCAGGTCGACTGACAATCTTTTCCTTGTCCTGGCTTCAGAAAACTACGGTAAAGCAAACCTCACCGTAATGCTTTCTGAGAATCTTATCAGGGAAAAAGGCTTCAACGCAGCCATTATCATTCGTGAGCTTGCCAAAGAGATACAGGGAGGCGGCGGCGGTCAGCCACATATTGCGACTGCAGGCGGCAGGATTCCTGCCGGAATCCCTGCTGCTCTGGCAAAGGCGGAAACGTTTCTGAAATAGATCATAAATTCTGAATCATAAGAACTTAAATAATATTGGGTTATGAAACCTGATGAATTGTTCAGAGAAATTGATGATTATTGCCAGGCCAATACCGATGAGGCAATTGTAAAAAAGTATTCACGGTATTTTAAGGACGGGTATAATGGATTCGGAGTCAGTACCGAATTGTTCGAAATAAAGTTAAATAATCTTCTTCAAGATCCGAATGTCGATTTGAACCTGCTCTTAAAAACCGCACCGTTATTGATCAAAACAAAGAGGTTTGAAGAAACCAGCTTTGCCATTCACATTTTAAAATCATTTTCAAAACAATTCACAAAGGAAACATTTAAGGACGTTAGCAAGTGGTTTGAGATCGGGATAATTAATTGGGCTCATACCGATTTCATCTGTGGCGATATAATGCCGGTTTTCTTCAAAATGGCAATCATTTCCTTTCAGGATCTTGACAAATGGCGAATCGCTAAAAATAAGTTCCAGCGCCGGGCAGTCCCGGTTTCACTGATCAAAGAACTGAAGAAAACATCCGATTACCAGTTATACCTCGATTTCATTGAACCCATGATGATGGATCCCGAGCGGGAAGTTCACCAAGGTCTCGGCTGGTTCTTTCGGGAAGCCTGGAAACGCCGGCCTGAGCAGATTGAACCGTTCCTGCTCAAATGGAAAAACAAGGCACCCCGCCTGATCTTTCAGTATGCTACAGAGAAGATGACTCCGGTTCAAAAGCAACTCTACAGGAAAGTTAAGTAGAAATTACTGTATCATGGCCTTAATTGAATTCCCGATATTCTGAATTTCAGCAGAATGAAGCTCAATATAGCCATTATCGGCTACAAACTGCTGTCCGTCAGTGATGATCCAATAGATGAAATCGACCATCTCACGCGTCCGTGGTTTTCCTTTCGATACCAGGTTAAGATCCCGGATCAAAGAAGAAGGATAGGTTCCCAGCCACATGGCCCGTTGAAGATGTTCATAGGTGTCGAACAATTTCTGGGATTCCTCTGGCTTTTCTTTTCCTTTCCTGATCGGAACTACTATCAGATCTTCAAGGAACGATTTTTTTACCGGCATCAAAGGCATAGATGAAATTGCAATAGCTAAGGGCAAAAGGGTCATTCCTTACCTGGTCAATTAACGCAGTTTCTCCAGTAACCGGGACTCCTTTTATATCTTTGGCTTCTGTTGATAAGTATCTGGCAAGTGTCGCTGTGGCGCCGGAAATATCTCCGCGAATGTAAACCTTTATCGGGTCTTTGCCTGAAGTCCCGGTCAGATCTCCCCAGGTTTTGACATTCTTCCCGGAAAAGATATTACTCAGGTTGTCCATTGATATCCCTTTTGCCATGATTGTTTTCAGGTAAGGATTTTTGGAACTCATCACAGGAACAACGGCAAGACGGGCCAGCGGTACAATCCATAACTGGGTATCTTTGGCCTGGGGAACATCTTCTGAAACCATTGCCAGGTCAGCTTTCCCTGCAAGAATTTCATCAAAGCCCTGTCCGGAACCATTTACATTCAATTTGAATTTTACAAAAGGATGGGTCTTCTGGTATTCATTCATCCATACTTACATAATAGGAACCATGGCATAGGCACCGCTGATGGTAATAAGATCGGAATGAGAAAGGACAGTAATCTCTTTCTTACCTGTTTTTGAAGTACAAAAGGTAAAACCTAAGAGAATTGCAAAGAGGAGGAAGTAAGATCTGGCTTTCATGGTAACAGAATTTTGAATTTCAATGCAATTTATGAAAATTCGTGCATATAATAAAGGAAAAAGTTATTTTTTTACAGAGTAACAGAGTAACAAAGTGACAGAGTAAAGTGAAATAGCGAAATAGCGAGATAGCGAAATCTGCTGGCATAGGAACTTTATTTAATCTGGAATTAAGAACCGTAACGCGTGACGCGTGACGCGGATATCCTCTTACTGGTGATTAGCAGAATTTTCAATTCTGCTAATCACAATCAATAATTCTTGAATTAAATTCTGATTTCGATATTCGTTGATCAATATTCGATATTCTTATTTTTTCTCCTACCGATGCTTCATCCTTCCTTCACTTAATCCATAGAATTCCTTCGTTCTTCGTTCGTTCTTCATTTGTTTTAGATCCGATTCAAAATTAATCATAGGTCAATAACCAAATAATCTTGGTTCGCTCTGCCAGAAACATTAAAAAACTGGAAAAAATAAGCTGATCTAACATAGAAATTTCCCGCACGGACATACCTTTTCCACGCAGGAATTTCCACTTTTAAAGAAATTAAATATGAATTTTATCCCGAATAACTCCCCTCCCTCTTGGGGGAGGGGTTGGGGGTGGGGTCATTGGAGTTACGAAGAGCCATTAAAATCAATGCTACTTCGAACCACGTTTCCCGGTCTATCAGAAACACGAATCTCAACTCTTCCTCCCATATAATCAACATTCTCCATCGTCGCAATATAATCCCATTCCCTGTTTACTGAAAACGACTTCGCGACAGCCGGACCTTTCTCAATAATTTGACCCTTATTATTCAATATCATTACACTAACCGTCTCGACCCTGAACTTATCATACGCGGAGATCCTGATCACATTCCCCTTAAGACCTCTGTAACTGACCAGATCGACTTTCTGCACTTTCGGTCTCGTTAGAAAATCAGACATCGCTGCATGATAGACATCCTTATACTTAGTCTTCTTTTTCATTTTGATGTAATCCTCACTCTGTTGCGGATCATTCTTAACCGCCTTGCTATATTTAGCTGCTTTCGCAAACTTTGCCATGTTCGCCAGCTGTGCCGGGCTCTTTACCACCTTTGAACAATCTGGGCGCTTGGCCATTACCGACTTCCCTCCGTAATTCCTGAGAACAATATCTCCTACTCTTCCGGAGTACATTCTGGTAATCAAATTCTTAAACGATATCGCCATAATATAGGGTTTTTATAATAGAAGGTAAAGGTAAAACATAAAATTAACCTATGCAATATCTAACCGATTTTATGGAAACTTTTTTACGATATGTCACTTTCTTTCTTTTCCCATTTCACTCCAGATAATTATCAGGAAGGTTCTTGACTTTAGTCAACCACTTTGGGGTTGCAGGTAGTAGAGGAGAGGATCTTTTTCCACCGGTTTCACCGGGGGCTACTTAAAGTTAAGACTTTCAGGCTTTTAGTTACATAAAAGCTGAAATCAGAATGACTTTTCTGCTCAGTGCTAGAAATTCGTGTTACGCGTCACGATTATTTCCTGTCACGCGTCAGAGACGCTCGCCAGCTATGAGTTTTCGCCATTTCGCTATTTTGCCATTTCGCTATTTCTCTTTCCGTTCCAATATCCCTGGATTTCTTTTTTAACCTCTTCCAGGGCAATATCGATAGCCGAACTCTCTTCTTTAAGGATCTGGTCCAGTAAAATACGAACCATTTCTGAGGAGGTGGCATTTTCGGCTACATTCATCGATGCGGTATTGATGATCCGGATGGTTTCTTCTTTCGCATTTTTAATCAATCCCCAGGATTTTGTTGAAATATAGAGCTGCTGGGAGAGGTTGTATTCAAATTCCTCCCTTACCGAGCCGACCATAGCGGCCTGGAGTTGGTGGGCATTCATTTCCGGCTTATTGATCCTGGTAATCAAATTGTTAATGGCGATTCTGTCGAGATAAAGGACAAGACGTTCACAAGCCTGCAATCGCAGGGGAAGGATGATCTTTTGTTCCTCATTCTGTGGCAACATAGGAAGAGGCTGCTTTTTATGAGTCAGATAATAACGAAGCAGGATGATTGCAGAACCCATTAATAATCCTATGGTAACGATGATCTTTATCAGAGAAAAAGCTAAATATTCCATGGTCCTAATTTTCTACAAATCTAATTCAAAAAGAGAAATAAAAAGAAATCACTTTATTCGTGAGACTCAAATTTTTATCACTCCGTGCTAAAAATTTGTTAGTCGAACAATCCCGACGAAGTCGGAGGGTATAATACCTCGCTGCTCTGCGGCGGAATTTGAGTCCTGAGCTCTGCCCTGGGGTTCATACCCGTGATTGAATCCGGCAGGTGAGGTCAAAATTCTTATTCTCACTTATTTTTTTTAATTTCGGCCTGAATTCAATCATCAGAGCTTTTATGCCTTCGGTTACACGAATATAGATTTTGATGCCTGCGATCATCCTGTTTTTTAAGAAGCATTTCTTTGCATGTCTTATCTTCCTGGCAAGCCTGGCATCGGGATTGGTTGTATTCAGCAATTATGGAATTGCCTGGGATGAGCCATTGCAAAGGGATATTGGCCTGAGATCTTATAACTATATTTTTAAGGGAGATACGACACTTAATGATTTTAAAAACCGTGACTATGGCGTGGCTGCAGAATTGCCGCTGGTATTCCTGGAAAAAGCCCTCCGTCTGAAAGATTCCCGCAGTATTTACCTGGTGCGCCATCTGGCCACACACCTGTTTTTCCTCCTGAGCGCCTTTACCTTTTACTTTTTGATCTTTTTCCTATACCGGGATAAAACCCTTGGCGTTTTCGGCTACCTGATGTTATTGCTCAGCCCGAGGATTTATGCCCAATCCTTCTTTAACAGCAAGGATATCCCGTTCATGTGTATGTTTATCTTTTGTTTCCTGGTCTGTGCTGTGACGTTCAGGGATAGGAAGTTCAGGAATTTTATTATTTTGGGAATTCTTAGCGGCCTGCTGATCGATATCCGGATCATGGGAATTATAGTCCCTGCTATTGTTACCCTCTTGTTCTTGGTTGATATCATATCCGGTTCTCAGAGAAAAGAAATGATAATCCGGTACCTGGTTTATCTGGCTGTAACTGTTGTAGTTGTCATTCTTGCCTGGCCATGGCTGTGGAAAGATCCTGCCGGACATTTCAGGATCGCTTTTGCAAATATGTCGAAATTCAGATGGGATAATAATGTTCTTATTTACGGAGATTTTGTCAGGGCATCAAAAGTGGGTTGGAAGTACCTGCCACGTTGGTTTGGTCTGACAACCCCAATAGTTTACCTGATACTTGGAACGATAGGGATATTGAGTCTGGCCTGGCGATTTTTAAAGAAGCCCCTGAATTTTATCACTCAGACAACAGACCGTAATCAGCTGATATACATGGCCTGTGTTGCAGGACCGGTGATTTCAGTTATTTTGCTGCATTCGATTCTATATGATGCGTGGAGACAAATGTATTTCATCTACCCGTCTTTCCTTCTATTGGCCATTTACGGGCTTTATTCCCTTTTAAATACCCGGCTCTTTTCAGGCGACCTGCCTAAATTAATTGTCTCGATCCTTCTGATCGGATCGCTGGCTGGAACAGGCTATACTATGATTATCAGTCACCCTTTCGAGGACGTCTATTTCAATATTTTATTACCCAAAAAAAATAATTACCTGCGCATAACCTTCGAGCTCGATTATTGGGGTACCTCTTATAGAAAGGCGCTGGAGTATATTTTAAACCATAATGACTCACGATATTTGAATATAAAAGTCGGCAACCTCGCCGGCGTACATAATTCATATATGCTTAAACAGGACGACAGGGCTCGGATCTGCTTTGTTGAAGATGACCTCCGGGCAGATTATTTTATTACCGATTACCGTTGGCATCCGTTTGATTTTTCTTATCCAAAGGAGAAAAAGATATTCTCTATTACCATACAGAACAGCGAGATCTGTTCAGCCTGGAAACTTCATTAAACGAGTATCATGAATTCAATTTGTATCATAATCCCTTTTTATAATGAAGCCAAAAGGTTTCCTGATGGTGAGTTCCTTAAATTTCTGCAGAACTACCAGGATATCTGTTTTTGCCTTGTGGATGATGGAAGTTCTGACGGGACAACGACTCTCTTGAAGTCACTCCAGGAAAAGGCTCCTGAACGTATCAACCTGACCACCTTGCCTGAGAACAAAGGGAAAGCAGCTGCTGTCCAGGCAGGTATAAAATCAGCCCTTCAGCATTTTCCTGCCTCGTATTTCGGTTAT
>JBEKQA010000169.1:0-7272 GCA_049520195.1 Bacteroidales bacterium | reverse complement strand
ATCTCGGATTTGATCTGCGGGTCATGAATGCTCCCGGGGCCTATTTAAGGCAACGTACTAATCAAATTAATTTCGTGGCAACTCTTCAGTACTTTAGTAAAGATAAAAGGTACGGGGTTATAGCAAATTTTCTTCTGAACCGTTTGATTGCAAACGAAAACGGAGGTATCAGATATGACAGTATTTTTGAACAGAATCTTGAAACGAACCGGCAGATGTATGTCATCAGACTTGACCAGGCACAAAACAGGGTTCACGAAAGTGGATTTTTTATGAAACACTACCTGGATCTTTCGCGTCATTCAAGAAAATCAGATGATTCGACTTACAATTCCCATAGACATTTCGAATTCGGTAAGTTGGTTTATACGTTCCAATACAACAGGCAGGTATTGAATTACATAGACAATGACGCAAAATCAACTAGGTTCTATCAAAACTTTTTCAGAGACTCAACACTGACTTATGATTCAATTGCCATCCAACGAATCGTTAATGAGCTTTCCTGGAGCAACCCAAGTTACCGTCCCGATAAAAAGTCCAGGCTTCTTCAAATTGAAGCACATCTAAAACAGCAGTACATAGAAATCTCGGATATCTCCAGACAGCAATATGTGAAAGGCAGGGATAGTACTTACAGGCATTATTTCATCCAATATATCCCATCTGCAGGAATTTCTTTTCATCCTTATTCAAGCTTGTTCCTGATTGCAAATGGAGATTATGTCCTGGGGGATTACAATGGCGGCGACATGAGTCTCAGGATAAAACTAAGTCAGACACTTGGTAATCCTGAAGGGAAGAATGGCGGGACAATATCCCTGAAAGGAGATTATGCTCTTCAAAAACCCGGATGGTTTTATCAACAATTCCTGGGGAACAATTTCGAATGGGATACTGCCCTGCAAAAACAAAGCTTGGTATTAGCCTGTTTTGAGTATGCTTTCCGCAAGGTTTTAACTGCAGGCGTAAGCATCAGCCGGATCGATCATTATGTTTATCTGGATTCGACGATCCACCCATCACAGTACAACAAGCAATTTGGTTACCTGTATAGCTATCTTAACGGCAATCTTGATATCGGGCGTATCCGATTTGCAGGTCAGTTTGCCTACCAAACAATCCAGGGAGCTAGTGTTCTGCGACTGCCAGCATTCCTTGGGAACCTCACAGTATATTACACGCAGCCATTATTTCACAATGGCGCCATTGTTCAGCCCGGACTGAATTTCTTTTATAATACCTCTTATTACGCCGACAATTACATGCCTGCACTCAGGATGTATTATCTTCAGCATAATCAGGAAGTGGGGAACTACCTGTACATGGATGTTTTTGTCAATATTAAAATACAACGCGCCCGCTTGTTTGCTGAATATTCACATTTTAATGCCAGCTTGATGGGCCGCCATTATTATATGGTTCCGTCTTACCCTATGCAGGATGCAGGTTTCAGGTTCGGTGTTTCATGGAGATTTCATGACTAACTATAACAGAAGATTATAATCTAAATTCGAATTCGTTCATTCACATTACAACCTATTATGTTACAAGAAGAAGAGATCCGTAATAATATTGTGACCAGGGTTGCCGAAGAGATGCTCACAGCAGCCCGGACCGCACCCAAGGCAAAAGGAATCGATAATCTGGTATTGGCAATGGTAATTGGATCTGACATTGAGCTAATTGCAAAAAAGATGGAAGAAATCGGGAATAGTCCTGAAGGAACTCCATCATTCATAAGAGATGCAGGTAATATCAGGAAAACTCAAACTGTTGTCCTGATGGGAACCCGTATTAAATCTCAGGGGGTTAAAATTTGTGGCCGATGTGGGTTCAAAGATTGCGATGAAAAAGATGAACATCCAGATTCCCCATGTACTTTCAATGTTGGAGATCTTGGAATTGCAATAGGTTCAGCTGTCAGCTTGGCAATGGATCACCGGGTCGATAACCGTGTGATGTATACGATAGGACAGGCCGTATTGGAAATGAAATTACTTGGCGATGATGTCAAGATCGCCTTCGGAATCCCTCTTTCGGTCAGTGCAAAAAGCCCGTTTTTCGACCGATAGCATTTTTATCGACTTATCTTTGCATAAGAACCCATAGAAAATTAAAAGGTTATGGAAAAAAGGAGGTTTGGAAACACGGGACTGGAAGTTTCCGTTCTCGGGTTTGGAGCCATGCATCTTGGCAGTGCTCATATTGATGATGCAGTAGCTGATAAAATGTTAAATAATGTTCTTGACCTCGGGGTTAACCTGATTGATACTGCTCGTGCTTATGGAAAATCTGAAAGGCAAATTGGCCAGTTTATTTCCCATCGCAGAAGTGAATTCATTTTATCGACCAAGGTGGGTTATGATGTACAATGGCAATCCGACTGGACTTATGAAGCCATTACTGGCGGTATCGAGCAAGCCCTAAGGCTTTTAAAAACCGATTATATAGATATCGTTCATCTGCATTCCTGTTCCCTGGATATCCTGGAGAGAGGGGATGTTATTCGTGGACTTGAAGATATAAAGAAAGCAGGGAGGGTCAGATTTATTGCTTATTCAGGAGAAAATGAGGCTCTGAAATATGCGGTCTTTTCAGGGAAATTTGACAGTTTCCAAGCTTCGGTAAACATTTGCGATCAGCGGATCATTGAGGATCCTCTTCCTGAAATACTCAAAGGAGGATTTGGGATGATTGCAAAGAGACCTATTGCTAATGCTCCCTGGAGATACAATTCGCCACCCACAGGACATTATAGTGCAGAATACTGGCACAGGTTGAAGAAAATGAAGATCGACCAACATGGGTTGGATTGGCTTGAACTTGCCCTCCGGTTTTCTGCTTATACCGAAGGAGTCAGCACATGCATCGCAGGAACAGCAAATATGGAACATCTCAAAGAGAATATAAGAGTCCTCGAAAAAGGGCCGCTTGATGATGAAATTATCAATGATATTCGCTCAGAATTCAAGAAAAATGATGATAACTGGATTGGGCTGATCTGATCAATTTGAATGGGTTCCAGTCTTATATGATCTGATTACCACCTCTTTACCTATGGTAGTATTTATTTCCATCAAGCCTGAGTGAATTTTAATTAAACCATATACTCCTGTCACACTTAGTCTAATCTTTTTGCCCCTGAATGGGTTTTGAAGTACCAGTTTCCCCCCTGCTTCGGGTAATATTCTGATCTCAGTGATCTTTCCATCTTTTTTTGTTGCAGAGACCAGAAAAGCTCCTCTGGTGCGTAAATTATGAAACGAGATATCTTTCCATGAGTCAGGAACAGCAGGGAAGAGCCGGATTATATCATTCTGGCTTTGCAGCAGCATTTCCTGGATACCCGATGCACAGGCGAAATTTCCCTCTAGAGTAAAAGGATGATACGTAAAATTTGATTTTCCACTATTCGATTGATCTCCATTGACATGAAAGCTGTTCGGAAAACAGAAACAGGTTGCAAAGGTTCTTAGTGTCGCTGCAGCATCCTCTCCCCTTCCTGCCCGTGCATAAAGATTACCCAGCCATGCATAAGAATAACCACACCATTCAGATGTTCCGGCTGCTTTCAGTTCTTTAAGAGAAGAATTAATTATCTCCCTATCCCTCTTACCGTTCAATATATCGATCTGTCCAAGAGGGAAAATAGCCATCAGGTGAGAAAAATGCCTGTGAGAAATCGAATAAGGGAAACCCTGTGCGATCATCAGACCATTGTCCTTATCCAAAGCAAGATTTGGCCATTTAGTCAAATCCCGTTTCCAATACCATGCTTCATTATCTTTTCCAAGATAGCATGCTGCTTCATAAGCCTCCTGATTAACCGACCGGACAAGAGAGAGGTCAAAATTGGTTATTGTTGTATGCCAGGCACTTAATGAGTTGTCTCCCATTTCAGGGCTGGAACTGAGTCGCAGGTTTTTCTTCTTTCCTGTCTTGATTGCAAGATTATCCAGAAAAACTGCAACATCATGCAGGTAGGGATAACAAACCGTTCTCAGAAAAGCCGTATCATGGCTGAATTCCCATTCATCAAAGAAATACTGAGCCAACCAGCCAGAGGTTGTCGGGGAGAATGCATATTGAATCCAGCCTCCCATAGGCGCTCCTGTTAAAGTTGACACTCCAGGAAAATTAAGTCCCGGATAATTAAAATATTTCGTCGTATAATCGGCTGCTTGTTTTTGATTTAACCTGATCCAATCCGTAAAAGCTTCAGATTCTTCCATATGGTTAGATGAATAGCCCGGCCAGTAGCTCAATTCGGTATTTAAGTCGTTATGAAAATCCCCTTTCCAAGGAGGCAGTGAGCCATTATCTGCTGTCCAAATAGCCTGGAGAGAAATAGGAGGAGAACCTTTCCGGGAAGCTGAACCAAATTTGTAGATTTCCCTATACCATTGGTTTTCAAGAATTGAATCAGGAATATGAAGGTCGCTTTTTTTCCAGAAATCATGCCACCATTGCGTATGGTTCTTCAGAGCACCATTGAAAGACATTCCATTTGCAAAGGCATCATGCGTTATTGTCCAGGCTGATTTATATGGCGAATAGGGTGTATTTCTTGTAGTAATACTCCAGCAGCCTTCAACGGTCCGGTTATCAGTTTTTCGCCATATTATTGATACTTCGTAAACAAAATTCTCCCACCCTCTTTGCATGAAGTAGATTGAATTGGGGTCATATTCTAAATTTCCCCTGGGGTATCCAAGCCTGGTTAGTGATTGGCCCTGTCCGCTATTTTCTATTTTATTCTTACTGGTATCGACATAATGGGGAGGCTCAAAAATTGGTTTGAAATTAGTGGGCGGGTCTTCCCAGCGAAACCAGCCAAGTGTTTGTGTTGCATCAATAAAGAAGAGAAACCTTGCTCCTTCTTTCCAACGAACCTCACATAAGGCATTGTCAAGAAACAAATGAACCGATTGAATATCACCCAATTGACTGATAGGAAATTTCAGGGCTCCTGCAGGGATTTTTGTCGGGGCAGGATCCCTGTCATAAGGTAAATCGAATAATTTCTGAACCGTATCATAGGATTTGTTCATAACCTGGTCTTTAACCCATGAAAAGCTGAATTGGGGTAAAGAAATCTCTTTCACAGGCCGCAGATCCTATAGATCGGCTCTATCAAGGGAAATTCTCAGATTTGAATCTTTTCTCCAGATCAATGCTCCCAACATTCCATTACCCAAAGGTATACCTTGATCCCACGAAGTAGCCAGATTGGAAAAATCCAGGTCATGACTTGATTTGACCTGTCCAAAGCTACAAATCACGAGGAACTGAAGAATGACCAGAAATTGCTTTTTCATCAATTGGTATTATTCATTCGGATCTTAAATACCCAAGCATATTTGCATGGAGGATGATTGATGCCCCCTGCAGGAATTTTTATTTTGTCACCATTACCAATCTTTTCCCACCTCAATAATCCAGGTTTACCAAGCAATTGTATTGTTGCTTTCTTTGAAAGCTGGATTCCATTTAAATTAATAAAAGCAGGCATTACTGTTTCTCTCTCATCCGCCTTATAGAGAACAAAAATAGTTCCGTCATGTAAGGCCGTGAAGCAGATATTTCCATCTTTATATGGTTTTAAAGGACGTGTGTTGTAGATAGCTTCACCATTAACTTTCATCCAATCCCCGATTTCTTTGAGTCTTGAATAGGCAGTATCATCAAACTCTCCTTCAGGAGAGGGGCCTATATTAAGAAGGAAATTTCCTCCTTTTGCAACGATGTCGATCAGCATATGAATAATCTGACCAGCAGGTTTATAGGTATCCCCTTTTACATAGGACCAAGAAGTCGCCATGGTCATGCATGTTTCCCAGGGGTAATCAAGAGGTGCTGCAGGGATCTGCTGTTCAGGGGTCCTGTAATTCTCATATTTACCAAGTACCTCACGGTCTGCGATGATGAGACCCGGCTGATATTTTCTTGCCATTTGAGCGATGGCAGGCATGTTTATATCCTGGTTGTTTGCCGGGCTTACCCAGCCACCATCTAACCATAGAATATCGATCCTGCCATATCGGCTCATTAATTCCTCAATCTGGTTATAAGTATAGTTACAGAATTTCTTCCAGCGATCAGGATATTTATTTATGTCATAATTCACATTCCGGTTTGGCGTTGCCCATTCTTCAGCCCAGTAATCATTTGAATGCCAGTCGGGTTTTGAGAAATAGGCACCAGCCCACATTCCCTGCTTCCGGAACGCGTCGAAGATTTCCCTGGCAACATTTGCTTTTGGATTCGTATGAAACGGGCATCCAGGATCCGTTATCTTATAATCGGTTTGCTTTGTATCGAACATGCAAAAGCCATCATGATGCTTGGTCGTAAAAACTACATACTTCATTCCTGCTGCTGCAGCTGCCGCAGCCCATTTATCCGGATTGAATTTAACAGGATTAAAGGTGGTCTTCAGATTTGTGTATGCCCGGCAATAATCCATGTAGTTTTTTATCTTTCTCTTACACCATGGCTCATCTTCTGAACAGAGTG
Source organism: Bacteroidales bacterium (assembly GCA_049520195.1). Lineage (GTDB taxonomy): Bacteria > Bacteroidota > Bacteroidia > Bacteroidales > FEN-979 > FEN-979. The sequence continues at coordinate 753 of JBEKQA010000169.1, read as the reverse complement.
ACCATGATTCAACGATACTCCATTGGCTGTATGTACCCCAATGCATCAGAAGCCCGAATTTCAGGTCCTGCCATTGTTCTATTTTTCTAAGAACAGCAGTATCGGTTTCCGGCACATATGGAGTTGTTTTTTGAGAAAATGACGTAAATACAATCAGGACAAATAGAATGGTAAGTGTTTTTTTTATCATCTGGAAATCATTTTGATCATTTCAAATATAAAACTTTTAATTCAACCAATATCGCTAATTTTACTTCATCACTGGTGTATAATGGATTAATCAAATTGAGAAGAAAAGATGTCATGGATTTGTCCAAAATGTAAAAGAACCTTCAAATCGAAAAACCAAGATCATAGCTGTTTGGTTCTTGGTCCTGATCACCATTTCAATGGAAAACCAGAAAAAATAAAGAAGATATTTGACAATATCTTAACAGCAATCGAAGAGCAAGGGAAGGTTCAAATTTCATATGTCAAGCATGCTATCATTATCAGTGCAAAAAGTTCATTCCTTGCTTTCAAGCCAAAAAAACAGGTCATGGATATTGAAATCGTATTGAACGAGGAAATAAATGAATTCCCTGTTTATAAAACGGTCAGAGCTTCTAAAAACAAATATGCCCATTTTATAAAAGTCGAAGAGCCAGAGGAAGTCGATCAGAGTCTAAAAAAGCTGGCAATCAGGGCATGGAAAGAAAATACAGGGGCATTTTGATCAGATCATTCCTCTCTGTTTTTTAATTTCTTCATAAG
>JBEKQA010000168.1:0-7278 GCA_049520195.1 Bacteroidales bacterium | reverse complement strand
AACGTTCCCCGGCTTATCCGTGACACGAATCTCGACTCTTCCGCCCTGATAATCAATATTTTCCACTGTCGCAATATAATCCCATTCCCTATTTCCCGAAAACGACCTCGCAACGGCCGGGCCTTTCTCAATAAGCTGACCTGTTTTGTTCAATATCAGCACACTAACAGTCTCAACCCTGAACTTATCCCAGGCTGAGATCCTGATCACATTCCCCGGTTGCCCTCTGTAGGTCTTCAGATCGACCTTCTGTACCTTCGGTTTGGTCATAAAATCAGACATCGCTGCATGATAAACGTCCTGATACTTAGTCTTCTTTTTCTTTTCGCTGTAATCCTCACTCCATTGCGGATCATTCTTAACCGCCTTACTATATTTAGCTGCCTTCGCAAACCTTGCCATGTTCGCCAGCTGTGCAGGGCTCTTTACCACCTTTGAGCAGTCGGGCCGCTTAGCCATGACCGACTTTCCGCCGTAATTCCTGAGAACAATATCTCCTACTCTTCCGGAGTACATCCTGGTAATCACATTCTTAAAGGATATCGCCATAATATGGAGTTTTAAAATAATCTATAAATGTAGGACATAAAATTAACCTATGCAATGCCATGGAATAAATAATTTTATATTTTTTATCCCGTGTAGTGAGAAAAAAGTGACAGAGTAACGCGTGACGCGAAGATAAGATCATAGTAACAGGTCGCGACCTGTCACCACACCTCATTACAAAATAAAACCGCTCGCGAAATAACCCCTCTGAACTTTTTTTAGAACTTGTCACTCCGTACCTTTGTCCTCTCTCTTATGAATCGGTGAAAACAGAAAAAGCAATCAGGGAAGCATTGAGCAATAAAAAATTTTTTATCGAGACTTATGGATGCCAGATGAATTTCTCTGATAGCGAGATTGTTGCATCAATTCTTGAGAAAGAAGGTTTTACAGGCACAAAGGAACTCAAAGACGCCGACCTGATCTTCATTAATACCTGTTCAATCCGCGACCATGCTGAGCAGCGTATCAGAAAAAGACTGGATTTCATGAAATCCCTGAAACGGAAAAATCCGCACCTTGTTATTGGAATGCTGGGATGCATGGCGGAAAGACTGAAAAGCCAGCTTCTGGAAGAAGAACAGGTTCTCGACCTGATTGCCGGACCCGACTCATACCGCGATCTTCCAAAGTTAATAACTGACGTAGAATCAGGCCATAAAGCAATAAATATAATCCTTTCCCTTGACGAAACCTATGCAGATATCTCACCTGTTCGCTACGATTCTAACGGCATATCTGCTTTTATCTCGATCATGCGGGGGTGCGAAAATTACTGTGCCTATTGTGTGGTTCCCTACGTACGGGGCCAGGAAAGAAGCCGGAATGTAAATTCAATAGTAAAGGAAGCCGGGTCTCTCTTTCAAAGCGGTTTCAGGGAAGTGACTTTACTCGGGCAAAACGTCAATTCCTATGAATGGATTGAAAGTGGCGTGAAAACTTCTTTTGCCGGACTGTTGGAAAAAATAGCCGGAATAAACCCCTTATTAAGGATCCGGTTCGCGACTTCACATCCGAAGGATCTTTCTGATGAACTGCTGAAAACCATGGCGAATCATCAGAATATTTGCAAAGCCATACATTTGCCGGTACAATCAGGAAGTTCTTTCATCCTTGACCACATGAACCGCAAATACACCCGCGAACAATATCTTGATCGTATCGCAGCAATCCGCAATTATCTTCCTGATTGTACCATCTCGACTGATATTATTGCAGGTTTTTGTGATGAGTCTGAAGAGGATCACAAAGAAACTTTATCATTAATGGAGCAGGTGGGATTCGATTATGCCTTTATGTTCCGTTATTCGGAAAGACCCGATACGCTTGCAGCTGAACATTACAAAGATAATGTTCCCGATGAAGTGAAGGATAGGAGATTAAGGGAAATTATTGATCTTCAGCAGAAACTCTCCTGGCAAAGCAACAAAAAAGATGTCGGGAAGATCTTTGAAGTTCTGATTGAAGGCTATTCAAAACGATCCCGTGACTATTTTTCAGGTCGTAATTCACAGAATAAGGTGGTGTTATTTCCGGTAACAGGAAACAATACAGGCGAATATGTCAGGGTAAAAATAATCCGGTTCACATCTGCAACATTAATCGGTGAAGCATACGAACAGGATTGTAATAAATAATTTGTAACTTTGTTCTGTAATTAATGGAAATTAACACATTATTCTATAGCCCATTTAATCACAGTTTAAGAATCTGTCTGCAATTTTATATGTTTCACTGGCGTAATTTCTATGAATAAGTGTAACAGGTTTTATTATTTACAGCTGCTTTTGTTTAGTGCGACACTTATTATTTTAAATTCATGTGTCACACAAAAACAAGTTAAATATCTGCAGCGAAAACAACAGAACGATACAACCTTATCCTATAAGAACCAGAGAACTTCCGATTACAAGATTCAGCCACATGATAATCTTTACATCCGTATCTTTAACCTTGATGAGAAATCTTATCTCTTCTTCAACAGACAGACAACAATCACAAATAACATAGCTTCAGAATACACAGATCAGGCATTATATCTTGACAGCTATGTGGTTAATGATTCCGGGTACATCGATTTTCCTCTTATCGGAAAAATATTTATGAAAGATCTTACTGTTGATCAGTCAAAGAATATGATTCAATCCCTGATCAATGAATATTTAAAGGATGTAACCGTAACCGTGAAGCTTGTTAGCTTTAATATTACCATCCTTGGTGAAGTCAGACTGCCGGGAACACGTAAAGTATATCAGGATAAGGTTAACATATTCGAGGCAATTTCTCTTGCCGGGGATCTAAGTGAATATGCAAACAGACATAAAGTTGCTTTAATAAGACAAACGAAGACGGGTTCCCATGTGGTCTATCTTGATTTGAATAGCATTGATATCTTAAGTTCCCCTTATTATTATCTGGAACCAAATGATATTCTGTATATTGCCCCGCTAGGGATCAAAAGATGGGGCGCGGAAACATTTCCATGGGCTTTGGTTTTCAGCGCTATTTCTACTACCGTTTTGTTGATTTATTACTTTAAATAAACCAGTCACAATGGAAGAGAATATGCAGATGATTGAGGGTCAAAACTCTATTGATTATAAAGAAATATTTTTCAAATTATTAAGGTACTGGTATGCTTTTTTATTGTTCCTCTTCGGGGCATTGTTGATTGCATATTTCTTCAACAAATATTCTCCTAAAAAATATGAAGTAACAACTACCGTCCTGGTTAAAGATCAAACTGAAAAGACGATTGATCCTCAGGATCTTCTTGGTTTTGGTCTCGGATTGAGAAATCAGAACGTCCAGAATGAGATTGGGATCCTGGCGTCACACAGTATGGTCTATAGTACTGTTTCTAAAATCGGTTTTGAAGTATCTTATTCTTCTGAAGGAAAATTTATCAATAAAGACCTCTATACAAAGTCCCCATTCATCGTAGAGTTTGATAAATCTTATCCGCAACCCCTGGATCTGCGTTTTAATTTGACGATTTTATCAAAAGATCAATACAGGCTTGACGTCAAGGAGGAGAATGTATCTTTTTACGACTATTCGCAAGCTAAAATTCTGGATCGGGAGCCTGTAACCATTAATTATAACCAGATCCTTAATTTCGGGAAAGTGGTTGCCATCCCCTGGTTTAAATTCAGGATTCTTTTAAATTATACATTTGACCCAAAGAAGGATATTAACCGCGAATTTCATTTCCAAATACATGATTATGAAGATCTGGTAAATGAATTCAAAGGATACAGTATTGAACGGATCAACAAGGAATCTACTATATTGGAAATAAAGATGACGGGCGGAAATGTAGATAAGATTGCTGATTTTTTAAATGCCCTGACAAAGGAATATATAGATAAAGGTCTGGAAAAAAAGAACATGGTCAGCATTCGTACCGTAGCATTTATTGATAATGAGTTGAAAGGTATTTCAGATTCCCTTAACCTCTCGGAAAAAGCTCTTCAGGAATTCAAGACGAAAAATGGGATGTTAAGTCTTGACGAGGAATCCAAGCAGATCTTTGAAGATATGAGCGATTTGCAGGAAAAGAAAGCTGAACTGATAGTGCAGTCGAAATATCTTGCTAACCTTAAAGAATATGTTGAAAAGAATAAGCAACTGGATGAAATGATTATTCCTTCAGCAATGGGGGTTGATGATGATTTGTTGAATCAACTCACGTTGGATCTTACAAGACTTTATACTGCAAAGAAAGAAACAAATCAATACTCTCAGGAGAAGAACCCCTCGATGAAATCAATCGATATAGAGATCAATACGACTAAAAATGCCATTTTTGAAACCATTAAAAATGCGATTAAAACCAATAAAACGGCTTTAAAGGACCTGGATGGAAGAATAGATTCAGTTTTATCCAGAGTTAATCAGCTTCCGGAGGCACAACGGGTTCTTTTTGGGATAGAGAGAAAATTCAAGCTGACAGATGACATTTATACTTACTTATTACAAAAGAGATCAGAAGCGCAGATAACTGAGGCTTCAAACCTTCCTGATAATGAAGTTCTGGATAGGGCAAATCCTGATGAAAGTAAAATGATTTCTCCTAAAACCAGTATGAATTATTTAATTGCCTTACTTCTGGGTTTGATCATCCCCGTTATTTTCATTCTTGGAAAAGATTATCTGAATGATAAAATCATGGAGAGGGAGGATGTAGAAAAGATTACGAATATCCCCATCCTTGGTCATATCAATCACTCCAATAAAGAAAGCAAAGTTGTTGTTGTGGATTTCCCGAAATCATCGATCGCTGAATCATTCCGGTCTCTCCGGACTAACCTTCAATACTTCCTTCAGGGAAAGGAAAAGCAGACACTTCTTATTACTTCTGATATGGTGCGTACTGGCAAAACTTTCTGCTCCATTAATCTTGCCTCGATCTTTGCCAAATATGGGAAAAAAACATTGTTGATGGGGTTTGACCTCCGCAAGCCAAGAATATATCAGGATTTCGGCCTTCCAAATGATGAAGGAATTACTTCTTTCCTCATAAATAAGAGTAGTATCGAAGGTATCATTCAAAAATCCGGTGTGGAAAATCTCGATATTATGATGTCAGGACCTATTCCTCCCAATCCTTCCGAACTGATTGCTTCAGAGAAGACTGCAACAATGTTTGCCCTCCTCAAAGAAATGTACGATTTTATAATTATTGACACACCCCCGATCGGACTGGTATCAGATGCCTTCCTTCTTATGAAATATACGGATGCCAACCTAATCCTTGTCAGACAGAACTTTACTTATAAAAAGGTCTTTACATCAATTATCAGAGATATGGAGCAACGGAAACTGCCAAATCTCGCCATCCTTATAAATGATGTTAAACTGGGAAGGAATTCATATGGATACGGTTACGGATATGAATATGGGTATGGGTATGGGTATGGGCAGGGATATGGATATGGCTACTATTCTGACGATAGGAAAGCAGAGAAGAAATCTATTTTGAAAAGAATTTTTGGGAGATCATAGTGTATCAGTTACGTCATTTACAGGAGTTAGAATCCGAAGCAATATTTGTAATAAGGGAAGTCGCCGCTCAATTTGAGCGACCTTGTTTATTATTTTCCGGAGGTAAAGATTCAATTGTGCTTGTTTACCTCGCACGAAAGGCTTTTTGGCCGGCACGAATCCCATTTCCGCTTGTCCATATCGATACTGGTCATAATTTTGAAGAAACGCTTCAATTTCGTGATGTACTGGTAGAAAAATTTCAAGCCAAGCTGATTGTAGGCTCTGTCCAGGAATCCATTGATCTCGGCAGAGTTGTCGAAGAAAAGGGATACAATGCCAGTCGTAATGTACTTCAAACCATTACCTTACTGGACACAATCGAAAAATATAAATTGGATTCGGCTATTGGAGGAGGTCGCAGAGATGAAGAAAAAGCACGGGCTAAAGAACGATTCTTTTCTCACAGGGATGAATTTGGTCAATGGGACCCGAAAAATCAAAGACCTGAGCTATGGAATATATTCAACGGAAGAAAAAGAATGGGAGAACATTTCCGTGTATTCCCTATCAGTAATTGGACAGAGATGGATATTTGGCAATACATCCATTACGAAAATATAGATTTACCCAGCATATATTATACGCATGAGCGTGAAGTTTTTAATCGGGGTGGAGTTTGGCTCGCATGGGCTCCTTTTATGAGGCTGAAAGAGAATGAAAAGGTGGAGGTCAGAAGAGTGCGTTGTCGAACAGTTGGTGACATAACGTGCACCGGATTATCCCTATCCACTGCTAATTCAATTGAAGATATTATCGGGGAGATAGCTGCTACACGTATCACGGAAAGAGGCGGCAGATATGATGATCAGCGTTCAGATGCTGCAATGGAAGACCGTAAGAAAGAAGGATACTTTTAAGAGAAATGAACCATGACAAAGCCTATTGATGAAAATGGTAAGTTCTCCAGTAAAGCATATCTTGAAATGGAGTTGCTTCGTTTTACGACTGCCGGAAGCGTAGATGATGGTAAGAGCACACTTATTGGGCGTTTACTGTATGACAGCAAATCCATCTTCGAAGACCAGCTTGATGCTGTTAAAAAAGCCAGTCTGAAAAAAGGGAGTGAATACCTTAATCTGGCTTTGCTCACAGATGGACTCAGGGCTGAAAGAGAACAAGGTATCACAATTGATGTTGCCTATCGATATTTTGCCACACCCAGACGAAAATTTATAATCGCTGATACTCCTGGACATATTCAATACACCCGTAACATGGTTACCGGTGCTTCAACTGCAAATGCTGCAATTATTCTGATTGATGCAAGGAATGGAGTAACAGAGCAGACACACCGTCACACTTATATAGCGTCTCTTCTTGAAATTCCGCATATCATTGTTTGTATTAATAAAATGGATCTGCAGGATTATAAAGAAAATGTTTATCAGCAGATAAAAGCAGATTTTAAAGCCTTTTCTGATAAGATCTTCCCTGGTAAAGATGTTCGTTACATCCCCATCAGTGCCTTGCATGGCGACAATGTAGTAGATCCCTCGAATAAGATGGCTTGGTATAATGATGGAACCCTTTTGATGGCATTGGAAAGTATTCCTATCTCAAATGATCATAACCTTATAGATGGCCGATTCCCTGTTCAATATATCATTCGTCCGGAATCAGTTGAATTTCATGATTTTCGCGGTTATGCAGGACGCATTGCAGGAGGCGTTTTTCATAAAG
>JBEKQA010000167.1:0-7337 GCA_049520195.1 Bacteroidales bacterium | reverse complement strand
TATTGAGGTGATGAACCTCCATTGGTGGCTGTTGCAGTAAATATCACAGAAGTTCCTGAACAGACAGGGTTCTGAGATGCCGCCACTGAAACACTCACAGGCAATACTGGATTGACAACCATAGTGATCCCATTGGAAGTTGCAGGATTGTTTAAGATACAACCAGTTAATGATGATAAAAGGATACAGGTTATAATATCGTTATTCACTGGAGTGTAATTAAAAGTCGTTGAATTTGTTCCTGAATTGATCCCATTTACCTTCCATTGATAGACCGGCGTTGATCCGGGATTGGTTGGATCAGCAGTGAAGGTGACTTGGGTTCCTGAACAAATATTATTATTGGAAGAAGTTATCGAAACTTTTACGGAATCTAAAGGGTTTATGGTAACCTGGAAATCTGCCGTCGGTCCTGAGCAGTTTCCGGCTTTGGGAGTAATATGATAAGTTACAATTCCGGGGGTTGTGAGTAAATCGGTTAAAATCTGGTTTATGATCAGTCCTGAATCAGCACTGAACCCAGTGATATTTCCCGAAGTGAGACTGGCAGTCCAATAAAAATTTGTTCCGGGAACGGAGGAAGTCAAAGCAATATTGGTTGATTCTCCTGAACATATTGATTCAGAAAGCGGGTTGTTGGTGACCGATGGTACAGGTGTGGTAAACAACTGAACTGTATCCGAGCCGGTGCAATTACTGGAATTTGTAACAGTGGCACTGTAAGAATCTGCCAGGCCTGTCGTATAAGTCTGGCCGGTTCCAACAATTAGTCCCGTACCAAGGTTTTTCCATTGGTAGGTACATCCATTGCATGCGCCCGCATCAAATGTTGTTGAATCGCCAATGCATATTGACCTGTTTGGTCCAAGGTTAACATTGGGACTTGCCGCAATCGTTATTGTTTGCCAGGTAGTATCTGTTCTAAGGTCAATATGTCGTACATATAATTCTACTGTGAAGGTACCCGCATTTGAATATATGTGTACCGGGTTGGCCAGGGTCGAGAAATTTAGTGAACCTGAAGCCGTATCACCAAAGTTCCATTTGATACTATCGGCAGGAGGCCAAACGGAAGATGTGAAATTTACCGGGTTTAGGGGACAATGAATGGTTGAATGATTGATATACGCATAATATTTCTGTAAAAATTGGGGGAGACCATAAAGGCATCCCCTGTGATTCAGGTACACTGCATTCGCCTGAAAATTGCACCCAAGGCCCACTGTTTCAGGGTTATTGATAACGCACAAAGAATCATTATAACTTTCATCCCCATATATTTTCCAGTCCGGTCCCATTTGCAGATGCACGCCATACTTAGTAAGTCCCACATAAGTCTCACTTTGCTTGAAAAGGACTGAATCTTCAAGAGTGGCATCATATTGATAGATCTTTGCATTTTGCCAGTCTGCCGATGACCTGTAGAGATATCTTGAATCAACTGAGAATTCAATATAAGCCCATCCCTCATCCATACCTGTATCAGTTGGTTCAACATCGAACAGATGGGTAATTTGACCTGTCGATGAATTGAACTGACAATATTCAAACCCATCGTTGGCCGGGGAGATCAATTTTGTTCCATCATGTGAAACTCTCATAAATCCCCCGTTATCAACAGGGTTATCATGTATAGTACTGGATGTGACTACCGGTGGCTGCTGAATCCCGCCGGATGTAATGAGGTATGCATAAAAATTATTATTGCTGAGAGAATTGTGAATTATCAGCCAGGCATCTTTGTTATTGTGATGCCTGGTTGCAGTCATCTCAATAGGAAAGTTCGCGTTTCCTAATAATGAAATGTTTTTTTGTCCGGCTGCAACATCGCCTAATCCGCCGTTAAGTCTCATATCGACAACGGAATAATGCAATCCTTCATCCGGCAAAGGAGGAGGCCACCCCGGGCAATTTAATGTGAATATATAATACAAGCTGTCATCCGTAATGTTTCGCACCACATAAACTGCTTGATCCTGTTCTCTTGACAATAGATCGCTTCCATTTGGCATGATTGACCCGGTCCTGTCATAAACACGCGTCCCGTCTGTATAAAAAAGCAGATTGCCCAATGAATCGGAAACAGTTGCGACAGATCGCTCTGTAGTCATCTGACCGTCCATAAGGTATTGGGGAATTCCACTATTAAATGACACACCGGCCTTCGCTCCAAAATACCAGTTATTCCATTCATCCTGGGAAAAGCCAAGGAAAGGGAGCAATATGATCAGGCTGGTGATGAACTTAGTTTTCATCTGATCAGGATTCGTGACGCGTGAGGCGAAAAAAGTGGACAGGTAGACAGGCGGACAAGCGGACAGGCGAATAAAAAATTAGCGAAACGAGATAGCGAAAAATTATTTGAGGCTATAATCTTAGCCAGACCGCGTAAAAGTACCGTGACCAGGAGTAGAAAATGAAACGAGTATAGAACTCTTTTCAATTCGTTTGAATTTAATATGTCAAATGTAACGCTTTTTGCTTCAGAAAAGACAATAAATGTATGCAATAGTTGCCTGTTTATGAGTCAGCAGTCGGTGGCCGGCAATCTTATATTTATTAATTCTGCAGGTTATTATCATTACTTCTTTTAAAACCAATTTGTCTTCTGGGTTCCTGTGGTCGAGTCAACAGCTGTTTTAGGGTTTCGAAAATCAACTGGATATCATCACTGTTTTTCACTACCTGTTTTTCAAACTGTTCCAACTTTAGGAGGATATCTTTATGGGTCAGAATCATTTCCCTCATCTTTGTGAATACCCGGATAATACGAATATTTGTGTCGATTGCCCTTTGGCTGTTTAAAATACATGAAAGCATTGTTACGCCTTGCTCAGTAAAACAAAAAGGCGTATATCTTAATCCAATCATGTCAGATTTGGAGGTCGCAAATTGCGTCCTCCAATATCGAAACTCATCATTTGTCAATTCAAACATAAAATCACCTGGAAAACGTTGAATATTTCGCCTTACAGCTTCTTTTAATCGTTTTGTCTCTACCCCATATAGAATTGCAAGTCACGATCAATCATTACCTTTTGATCTCTGATCAGATAAATTTTATTGATTATTGCTTCGTCCGGAAGGGTTGGTAAATATTGCTTTTTCATGGTAAACTTTTATTAAGATCGATTATGATATCTTGAATTCAAAGCAATTTTCCCCATTTATCCGTTTTGCTGGTAAAAGGTAATACTTTTGTCATGAATATTTTTGACATTTTAAAAGCGGCTATATCATTTTTTGAGGTGCTTGAGCAAAAAGATAATGTTTCGATTTCGCCATTTCGCCATTTCGCCTTACGCGTAACGCGTAACACGAAAAGTTTTATACTAGTGCTGATTTGATTTCAAAATTCCGATTCCTAATTCCAGATTCACAATCCTAATTCCAGATTCTAACTCATAATTCCTATGAGATTCATCCTTATTTGAGCATTATTTTATCGGTATGGTTTACTTGTACTATGAACGAATGGTAAGCGAAGGAAGAACGAAGAATAACTATGGTTTAAGTGAAGGAAGGGTGAAGGTTAATTACGGGAAAAGGATAAGAATATTGAATATTGATCAACGAATTTTGAAGTCGGAATGAAATGTTGATTAAGGAAATGATAAGTAAGAAGAATATTCTCGAAAGAATTGACAAAATAAGCTTATTTAGCACAAAAATTTCCCACATAGACATACCTCTTCCATGCTGGAAATTCCGCTTTTAAAGAAATAATATTGGAAATTTACTTGAATGGCCGCGTCACATGTAAGGCTGTAAACCCCACCCCCGGCCCCTCCCCCAAGAGGGAGGGGTGAGTTCCTATGTGTTGCCTATATCGACCTCGGCCTCGATAATATTACCTGGACGATCTTTGACCCTGACAAGGATCCGGCATGATTTATAGTCAGGATTCTCCTTCGTAGCTTTATAATCCCATTCGGTGTTTCCTGAAAACTGCCTCGGAACAGCGGCTCCACACTCAACTACTTCTCCTATTACATTAAAGATCACGACACTAACACCCTCAACACTCCATTTATCCCAGGCCGAGACTGTAATTACATTATCCGGTAGTCCTTGATAAACACCCACATCGATACGCTCTACAACCGGTCTAGACATATAATCAGAAATAGCCGAATTATATGGATTCAGGTTTGGCCTTTTCTTCCTGTAATACTTGCATAGTTCCGGATTATCCTTGACATACTGGCCATACTTCACTGCCTTTGCAAACCGGGTATTGATCTCCACTTGTTTGGCGCTCTTGATTACCTTGGAGCAATCAGGCCGCTTGGCCATTACCGACTTCCCACTGTTGTTCTTTAAAATAATATCTCCCACTCGTCCGGAGTAGGTGCTTGTAATTACATTTTTAAATGATACTGCCATGGATTAGTGTTTTAGAATATGATATAAAAATACGATAAAATAATCTATTTATAGCAGTTAATATTAATTAGTTATGAACATAACAGAAATTAAAAATATGTCAAAACCTATAAGGTTTTGCCCTAACAATTTAAGGGGTGTTAATAACTCACATTGAAATCAGGTCTGACTTTTCTTCTTAGCATTAGAATTCGCGTCACGCGTGACGCGTAACGCGTTACGATTTTTCAACGTTACGTTTCCAAACAAACTGACCCACCAGGAAAAACACAACAACAAGTACCCCCGCCCCGGAGATCATGAACATCGCTTTGGGACCAATGATAAACCAGAGAAAACCTGAAAGACTGCTTGAAAGCAAGGTGAAAATGCTGGCAAAGCTGGTATAAAAACCAATCGCCGTAGCGGTATCCGATCGATCGCACAGGTTTGAGATGAGTGCTTTTGAGACTCCCTCGGTCGAAGCGGTATAAATCGCATAGAAGAGGAACAAAATCCCGAAGGCAAGGAAAGAGGTTGCAAATCCAAAGAAGAAATAAACGCCCGAAAAGACAGTTAACCCGATGATTAACATTGTTTTGAGTCCGATACGGTCGGCCATGGCGCCAATTGGATACGACAAAACCGCGTAGACCAGGTTATAGAAAATATAAAACCCGATCATCCGGGTATCGGGCATCCCCTGGTTCTTCATGGCCAACAGAAGGAATGCATCAGAGCTATTGAAAAGGGTAAAGGCAAGAAGTCCGGCTATCAACCGCCGGTAGGCCGGAGTAGCTCTTTTCCAGTATCCAAAATATCCGAAAAAAGATATTTTTGAAGGCCCATTATTTGAAGCTACATCCTTGTACTTCTCTTTCAACATGAAAGACAATGCGATAGCAATCACTCCCGGGAAAAAAGCGATGAAAAACAGCCATTGGTAATGTCCCGGATATAAATATAGGAATATCAGCGCAAAGAAGGGACCGATGGCCGCTCCAACCGTATCCATTGACCGGTGAAAACCAAATACTTTCCCTTTATGTTCAGGAGTTGTCTCATCGCTCAATATGGCATCGCGGGCGCCCGTCCGTATTCCTTTGCCGAGACGATCCAATGTCCGTGCAAAAAATACCCAGACCGGGAATTTAAATATCGCAAGAAGGGGTTTTGAGATCGCGCTGAGAGAATAGCCCGCTTTAACGAAAGGCACCCGCTTCCCGATCACATCCGACAAATTCCCGAAGTATCCCTTTGACAATCCGGCCGTTGCCTCTGCAACACCTTCGAGGATCCCGATCAGCAGGACGGAGAACCCTATCGACCTGAGATACACGGGCATAATGGGATAAAGCATTTCACTCGCAATATCCGTAAAGAGGCTGACGAAAGAAACCAAAAGAATTGTGCGGGTAAAGATCTTCGTTTTAGTCATATTTGCCAGGCACTATTAAAATCACTTCCCGAAATAAGTCAGATAGTCTTTTGCAGCATCTCTTAATTTTCCATTCCAGTGCTGACTTGCAGCCAGGGCATTGGAAAAAATCACATCGCTGGTATAACGTAATCGCTTTAAAACTGTAAATGCGTTAATGCGCGTCTCGAACTCAAACTGCGGCCCTGTATAACCGCTCAGTTCCGGGAGGAATTCTTTCTTACCCTCAGTGATGGCAATCTCCAGCCATTTCATGCGGATATTCAAGCCACGCCATCCTGTCAGGTCTTTTGTCATCTCAAGATACTTATCGATATTCTCAGGAAATGACTGACAAAGATTCTGCAATGCAAGTTCCTGATTCAGATAGGAATAATCCTTCAGGGCCTTTTCAGCATCGGATTGAAGTGAAGCCGGCATGAGGCTGACATCTTTAAGCACAGCCTTCCGTACTGTGGCATCAGTATCATTCAGTGCCTGCCGGAAAAGCTCAATCGAACTGTCGGTTTTATCTGTCGAGAGCTGGTCAATGATCTCTGATTTAGTAAGTTGAAAGGTCTCCTTCTTATAACAGGATAACAGTAGGATCCTTTTTTGCTCAACAGGGAAAGAACGCAGGGCAATAAGGGCATCGTACCGGTCGATCATTTCAGGAGCCCTTAGCGCCTGCGCCGACAATTCTTCAAACCCCTTACCAAAATCGACTTTCTTTACGACATTCCTGCCGGGATCAAATAAAACGTAATCTATGGCTCTCTTCCCCGGATTGGGAATGACGATTTCATGTACCTTATTTTCAATCCAGGCAACCAGCGTATCGCATTGAGAATCTTTATAATGCACCTCAAACCGGACGGGCATCTTAAAGAGTCCCACAAGATTATTGGTTTCCTGGACCTGGGTCACAGTAATATGTGTGGCCCGATGGCCAGTCGTGTCATCCAGAACGGTATAGGAAACTTTGTATTCGGGCTCTCCGCCATGTAAAACCCATTCTTCAAAGAACCAGTTATAGGAAATCCCTGTGGCATCATAGGTACAACGGATAAAATCGTTTGTCTGGGCATAGCCAAACTTGTATCGCTCAACATAAAGCCTGATTGCATCCCTGAACTCCTTGTCGCCCATCACATTCCTCAGCATACCCAACACCATTGAGCCTTTCTGGTAGATCCTTGCATTCCCTCCCATCGAGCTGGCAACCGGGTAACTGTTTGTTTTTCCGGCATTAAGCACCAACGTCAGCTCATCGTTCATGACATTCTGATAATAATCCTTTCCGAAGATCGAGCGCTCAAATATCTTTCCATAATAGGTGGCGAAACTCTCTGTAAGCCAGACATCTTTGTTTACCAGGTGTGCGATGCAGTTGCCGAACCACTGGTGCGTCATCTCATGGGCATTGGTGTTAATATAGTTACGTTGCCAGTATGCATGGGGATCTATAAAGATGAAATCGCCGAAAACCGTTGAGGTGGTGGTTTCCATGGCACCATACATATAATCTATTACCGGCGCTTCCCTGTAAAGAGGA
>JBEKQA010000166.1:0-12229 GCA_049520195.1 Bacteroidales bacterium | reverse complement strand
AAATCAGGCCACAAAGTTGAGGTAAAATAGAGTTCACTATAAGCTATCTGCCAAAGTAAAAAATTGCTCACCCTGTATTCACCACTTGTTCTTATAAGCAGTTCGGGATCGGGAATTGATGCTGTTGTAAGAGCATTATTGAAAGTTTCGTTATTGATCTCATCAATGCTCAGAAGCCCGTCATGGACTTTCTTAGCGAGAGAGCGCGCTGCTTCCAGTATTTCCCAGCGGGAACTATAACTCAAGGCAAGTACCAATTTCAAACCTGTATTTCCGGAAGTATCGTCGATGACTTTTACTAACTCTTCCCGGCTTTTTTGAGGAAGGTTATCCAGATTACCGATAGCCATCAAACAGATATTATTATCCATGAAGGTTTTTCTTTCCTTATTAACATATTTCACCAACAGCTTCATCAGTGCATCGATCTCATATTTTGGCCGGTTCCAATTTTCAGTCGAAAATGCATATAAAGTAAGATATCTTACACCCAGTTCGGTAGCAGCTTCAACTACTTCCCTGACGGCATCAACACCTTTTTCATGTCCGATTGTACGCATTAAGCCTCTTTTCTTAGCCCAACGTCCATTGCCATCCATGATGACAGCTATATGGATAGGCATCCTCTCATTAATAATACTATCTTTAAGGTTCATCAGGTACTATAGGTACAATTTCTTCAAAAATGCTTATTATCTTTACATCTGCGGCTTCCTTTCAGGTTAAATTTATAAGTCACAGTAACTCCTGAAAAAGAATACCAGTCATAGTTATTCGGATTACCCCGCTGCATTCCCGGCAAATGATTATGTGTCGGGTCTGACAAATTAGCGCCTATGTCATTCTGATTTATTGCCGGTCCATCCAGGTAATAAGTAGTGCTGACATCGTCAATATAATCAGTAAATGTTTTATGCATTTCCCAAAAAGCAGTAAGACCAATTTTCTTACTGACGCTCACTTTCACTCCAATACCGAAAGGAATATTTACGCCCCAGGTTTTATAAGGTTTCCGACCATCATATCCAACATTTTGTCCTTCTGTTCCCAGAGGCTGAAGTTTTGTTCCACCTGATTCCGGCTGAAATGTAAACACTCCAATACCGGCGTAAAGATACGGTGTTATCCAATTCCATCGACTACCAGTGAAATAAGAAAAGAAATTAAATTCGCCTGTTATCGATAAATCATTGATCGGACTTTCAAAAGAGAGGTCACGACCAGGAAGAAAATTCGTATTGTTAGAATTTCCTTTTACTGTACCATGAGTTATACCCAGCTTAATGGACCAACGATCATCAAAATTGTATCTTGCCATAGCTCCATATGCAATCTGGGCCATCCGAAAGTGAACATCAGGGTTCAAATCTCCAAGATAATATGAATCTCCAACAAAAAGTCCCGCTTCCATATCTGTCTGTCCCCTCACGTTAGATGTGGTCATCAACAATAAAATAACAAAAAAGGAACCAATAAAAATCCCTGGCCCTGGCCTTAATTTACTAATGGAAAGGGTTAAATTTTGAGAATGCATTAATAGATGTTGCAAATTATCTGATAAATAACGCAGTTTTGCACTAATTATTGGAATGTTAACGGGATTAACATGAAAAATAATCAGTTCCTAACATCGAGTCCCCAGTTTAATTTGTTACGTATCGTTTCAAAGAAATTTCTTCCGGACATTCTCAGCAGATGAATTTTGAACTCCTCCTTTCTGATAATGAGTTCAACCGGTTTATCCAGTTTGATTATGCGGGAATCCAACCCGATATAACATTCTAAGTTCCTTGATTCTATCATGATCCGTATTACGCTGGTATCTGGAATTACGATTGGCCGTACCGTAAGGTTGTGGCTGGCTATGGGTGTAATCACAAAATTCTCAGAATCGGGGGTCAATATTGGGCCTGTGCAACTTAAAGAATAAGCTGTTGATCCGGTAGGTGTTGCAACAATCAGTCCATCCGCCCAATATGTATTCAGGAATTCCTCGTTCACGAACATTTTGATGGTCAGCATTGAGTTCGGACTGCTTTTATAAAGCGTAAAATCATTCAGGGCATAGTTATATTCCCCGAAGAGCTGCTCATTCGTTTGCAAATGAAGTAAGGTCCGTTTATCAATCGTATATTTCTTGTTGATGATCTCATCAAGTGCCGGCAGGATCTCATCTTTGGATATTCCTGATAAGAATCCTAGCTTACCCATATTTATGCCGATTACGGGAATACCCGAATTTCCGACCAAGGTAATGGTATCAAGCAAAGTGCCATCTCCTCCTATAGAAAAAAGATATTCAATGTTCCCTTTGATCTCCTTTTGTGTCGTAAATAAGATCGGATCTTTTTTAAACCGGATGGTTTGATGGATGGCGTTAAAAAAGGATTTATACAGATAAACGATGCAATTGAGACTACTAAGTTTGTCTACAAATTCCTGGAGATACGGAGCATCGTCAGTTGAAATTGACTTCCCGAACAGGGCAATCTTCATATTATCAAGTATTAATGAAATAAATCAGGGAGCAAAGATAGTCCTTTTTCACTATTCTGCTGAATCAGATATTGAGGTAATTCATTAATGAATTGTACCTTTCCTGCAAACTTTCCGTGTAAGAATCTTCAGAAAATGAGGCCTTTATTGTATAATTATAACGGATAAAAGTCTGAAGAACAGGTCCCACATCGATTTTATTGATCTTCAATGTAACCTCCATTCTTGTGGAATCAGGGATGGTGGTGATGTACATTCCCAGAATTTTGGCATCATTTGATTCTACGATCTGGGCAATCTCGGTAAGCAAATAATCTTTATCGTTCAATTCAAGAATGATAATTCCTCCAGGATTGTTTATAGCCATAATTGATGTCAGATGACGAGTAAGGCTTTGAAGTGTGACTGATCCTAAATAAATTTTATTTTCATCCAGAACGGGCAACAGGGTGAGTTTCATATCATCTATGATCCGGATGACATCATATATATGCTGATTTTCAAGAACATATGCAATTGTAAGCGAGAGTGGATGGCTTCCGATGGTTTCGGTAATATTGGTAAAGTTCTGTATTTCAGCATCTGAGATCACTCCAAGAAATTCATTATCATTCACAACAGGAAGATGTGAAACCCTGAATTCATCCATAAGTCCAAGAGCAACGGCTCCATTGTCCGAAGGTCTCAGGGCGGTAATTATCTCAGATATTAGCTGTCGTGCAATCATCGAGGTTTCAGTTTTAGTCATTGAGGATGCTAAGATAACTATTATATCGCATCGAACTAACATCGCCGGTATCCAGCCCATTCTTCACGGCACAACCAGGTTCATGTGTATGAGAGCAGTTTTTGTATCTGCAGAAGGGTAAAAGTCTTTCCATCTCAGGAAAACAACGCGGAATCTCACTCTTCTCAAAGTCGATCAGACCGAATTCACGGATCCCGGGGGTATCAATAATAAAGCCACCAATATTCAGCTCAAACATTTCTGCAAATGTAGTAGTATGTTTGCCTTTCAGGTGAATTTCTGAGATTGAGCCTGTCTTCAGCTTCAAATCCGGCTGTATGGCTGTAATCAGTGCAGATTTGCCGGCACCTGAATGTCCTGAAAAAAGGCTAGTCTTGCCTTTTAGCAGATCGGTAATCTGTATGACATTCTCTCCTGTTAATGCAGATACTGAATAACAATGATAACCGGCATGTTCATAGATCTTTTTCAGCGTATATTCATAGGTTGCCAGCTCATCATCATATAGGTCTATCTTATTGAAAATTAGGCTAGAAGGGATATAATACCCAGTCGCGGTGACCAGGAACCGGTCGATGAAACCGGTAGATGTCCGGGGCCGGGCAAGAGTAACTATCAGGAAGGCATGATCGAGATTAGCGGCCAGTATATGTGTGGTTTTAGATAAATTGATAGATTTCCTTACAATATAGTTCTCGCGTTCCTTAATTGTTGTGATCACACCTGTATTTTCATCCGGGTTCTTCTCGAATTCCACTTTATCCCCAATAGCGACCGGGTTGGTGGATCGCAACCCATGGATCCGGAATTGTCCTTTCAGCCTGCATTCGGTCCTGATGCCATCTTCTGAACGGACTGTTATCCAGCTACCTGTCGATTTAGTAACAACGCCTTTCAATATTCTTTCAAGTATTGCATCAAGGGAAATTATAATGTTTCCTGACAGGTTTTGTAATATCCCAGACGCACTCGAGACCCTCCTTAAAGATAACAAAATCACCCGGGACGATGGTATAGTTTTGGTCTTTGGATTCGATTATGACCTCCCCTTCCAGGAAAAGACATTCTTCATCCCCATCATAAGAATGGTTAAACCGGGAGACCTCTTTTTCCCAGATGGGCCATTTACGAATCTGACGTTCCTCAATTTCAGATTCCGACAGCTTTTGAATAATCACTTGTTCCATACTCCCATATTCAAAAAATAATCAGGTAAAGGTAACAAAATTAAGATGAATGTAACATTATTGCAACCGGCTATTGGGTTTGTCATCAGGCGAGGTCGTATATCTTTCCGGGCAAACTTTTCACAATCCCTTCGAATTCAAGGTTCAGCAGGCATGCAGAGGTAGTACTCATTGTCAATCTGCAGTTATTACTGATGTCATCAATGCCGGATACCCCATGGACATTGAGGTAATCGACGAGCATCTTTTCATCTGCTGTCAACTCCAGGAAGATCTTTTTCTGGAATCCATCGGGTTTAGGTCCCCGTTCTTCCCATCCCATGAGAAAACGGATATCCTGAGCCGATTGTATCAAAGAAGCCTCTGCTGTGATCAAGGCCCCACCTTTAACTGCGGCTTCTACCACAAGGATTGCATCGCTGATCCCGGCAATGATCCTGTTCCGTTTTGGGAAATTTTCACGATCGGGGATTGCGTCATTTATGAATTCAGTCAACAGTCCGCCATTTTTTGTCATTTTTTCGGCAAGTCTCTTATTCTGATAGGGATAGATCATTCCAAGACCATGACCAAGGACGCCAATTGTCTCCAGATTATATTCCAGGGCAGAACGATGTGCGCAGCTATCGATCCCATAGGCGAGCCCACTTATGATCATGACCTTATCCTCGGCAAGATCGGAGATGATCTTATGACAGACTGCACGGCCATATTCGGTGGCATTACGGGTTCCGACGACCCCAATGATCCGTGACCTGTTCAGATCGGCATTTCCTTTATAGTAAAGCAAAACAGGGCTATCAATGCAGTTCTTAAGACGGGATGGATAATCTTTATCGAGGAAAAAGAGCGTCCTGATCCTGAATTTATCGATAAAGGCTAGTTCCTTTTCCGCACGTTCAAGGATTGACTTATCAGACAAGGCTTCCACGATCTTACCTGCAATCCTGGGTACTTTTTCAAGAAGCATTTTCTTTTCCCTGAAGACGGCTTCGGCGCTGCCGCAACAGGTTATTAATTTCTTACCGAGAACATCGCCAATTCCGGGAACCAATTTCAAAGCAATCTGGTAGAGAGGTGTTTTATCGCTCATCCGGGAAGTCAGATTATTTTTTAAATCTTTTCAGTAATAATAAAAAGAGAATCATTAATAAGCCGGAATGTGAAAAAGTAATATGAAAAGTTGAAATTATTTATCACTAGTCCCATTTGATATTAGGTACATTTGTAAAGAAGAAAAACAGAAGGGTTTGAAAGTACTTATATGTCCCCTTGATTGGGGAATAGGTCATGCCACGCGATGTGTGCCTGTCATTCGGAAATTCATGGAGTTGGGGGACGAAGTTGTAATTGTGGCAGATGGCAGACCCTATGAATTCCTGAAAAGAGAATTTCCACAGTGCAGGTTAATCCGGTTAAGAGGGGCGAAGATCACCTATCCGAAACAAGACAGTTTTCTGTTTCATATATTAAAGCTCTCTCCTATCCTTCTCAGAAGCTATTACCAGGAGCGGAAAGATCTGAAAAACCTGATCCGGCTTGAAAGTCCCAACATTATCGTTTCCGACAACCGATATGGATTGTGGAGCAAGGATGTCTTCAATATTATGATCACGCACCAGGTGAGGATCATAGTGCCTTCTTCCATTCAGTTCTTATCCGGGATTCTCAACAGGATTATAATCCGTCAAATAGAAAAATTTAATGAATGCTGGATCCCGGATTTCGAATTGCACAACGGTTTAGCGGGGTTGCTGTCACATTCGGCTAAATCACCTTCGAATGCGCATTATATAGGGACATTGTCACGGTTCTCTGATCCCAAACAAAGGTTTGTTCTTCAACAGACGAGTGATTATGACATCTTTGTCGCCATTTCCGGACCCGAGCCACAGCGGTCAATCCTTGAGGAAACGATTTCGAAACAGTTGAAGAATTCAGGGTTGAGCGGGAACATCGTGAGAGGTCTGACTGAGAATAGCGAAGAATGGGATCTCAACGATAAGATCCATGTCTTTTCACACCTGGAGACTGCAAGGATGAAAGAGTACATGCTACGATCCCATATTGTGATCTGCCGTCCCGGATATTCGAGTTTGATGGACCTGGTGACGCTGGGAATCAAAGCCATCCTGATCCCGACACCCGGACAGACTGAGCAGGAATATCTTGCAAGGTACCTGATGGAGAAAAAGATCTACTTTTCCATGCCACAGGACCATTTTGATCTTTTGTATGCCATAGAGATGACAAGGAATTTCCATGGGCTTGTCATGCAGAATGATTATAAGGCATTGAGTGACAGGATCAAAGAGATACGAAGGAATATCGAAGGAATATCGAAGGAATATTGAATATTGAAGGAAGGATGAACGAACGAAAGTCGAAGAGTGGGCGAACAAAGGACGAAGGACGAGCGAAGAATAGACGCAGGGAGGACGCAGACACGACGCAGGCAGACTACATAATAATCAATCTGAGAACGAGTTATAATCAGCCCTTTATATACTCCATTAAGCTGATAAGCTTTTCATTTTAATTTTCATTGCCCTTATGATCAGGAAACCACCGGCAATAATGAGTGGGATGCTTAGTAACTGACCTAAATTTAGTGCCATTGATCTTTCAAAAGTCTCCTGGGGTTCCTTTGCAAATTCGATCAGGAAACGCATTCCGAAGACAGTTATCAGAAAAATGCCAAAGATCATGCCATTAATGGGTTTCCCATCTTTTTTATAATAATACCACCAGAGAAAGAGGAAAATGATCAGATAGGAAAGTCCTTCATACAGCTGGGTTGGGTGACGGGGATCAAGATCCAGCGGGGGTGTAGCCCGAAGAAATCTGAATCCCCAGGGTAATGAAGTAATATGTCCAAAAATCTCAGAGTTCATCAGGTTGCCAAGACGGATGAAAAGCCCGGAAAGGGCTACTACAATTACTACCCGGTCCATAACCCAAAGGAAAGAAAGCTTTTTCTGTCCGGCGAAAATGAGGATGGTGATGATGATCCCAATTGCGGCACCGTGACTGGCTAGACCCCCTTCCCATACTTTCAGGATCTCTAACGGATGAGACAAATAGTAAGAGGGCTCATAAAACAGACAATGACCCAAGCGTGCGCCAATGACGGTTCCGATGACCATATAGGTAGTCAGGGAATCGAGGATTTTGACAGGAATCTTTTCTTTTTTAAAGAACTGCAGCATAATGAAATAGCCAAACAGAAACGATGCAGCAAATAACAATCCGTACCATCTGACAGCAAAGCCTCCTATCCTAAAGATCTCAGGATCAACATTCCAGTTTATGTAATTCAGTAACATATCTCAGTTTTCAATTTTTATTTCACAACTTGTTATTTTCTTTTTCTGACACTTCCTATTGAAACTTCTTCAATTCATTTTTAAATGCAACATTAATCTCATCAGCTAGTTTATTCTGCCGATATTCAATTGCAAGATTATTCATACGGCGGAGGGTACCCAGGGCCATTTCGACATCTCTCGAATAGTATTCTCTTACCCGTCCTGCGGACGAATAATAATAATCGAGGTTCTGCGAATAGATCTGTGTGATCCGCATTAAAATTTTATTTGCCTTATCCGGTTGTTTGACTTTATAATACAGCTCTGCATAGGGAATTGTGAACATGTCATAAGAGTATTTAGCATCGGGAAATAATTCAAAGTACTTATCCATCAACTTAATAGCTTCACTATTCCTTCCAATATTAATCAATGCCTGGGCAGTGCGATACATATTGGTCTTTGGCCTTGACTGATTACTAAGGCTTTCCGGATCAACGTAAACATGGGGGTCGTTCATATTTCCCCAGGCAAACTTATTCATAAACAAATCGTACGAAGTTAACGCATCCACGTCGCCCATAACGGGAATATAATCCTCTTTGGCAGCTTTGACCGGCATAAATTTATAAACCCAACCTGTAGCGAGGCAGAAAGTATCAACATTAAAGAAATGATTCACAGTTCCCGGAGCGACAAAATAGAGAGGCCGGCGCCAATGGTTATTAGCAACCAGATCAAGAAGCATCAGATCATTTTTATAGAGCTCGTTTGCTCTAATTGTCCAATAAATAGTATCAATCATTTTTCCCTGAAGATATTTTGGCACGATCCCATACCTGATGCAAGCGGCTGTATCTACTGCAAGCTTGATATTTCTCGAGGGGAAGAATTTCCATCTATCGCCATTCTGCAAGGTTAAAAACGTGCTTGAATCATCGCTTTTGATGAAGTTCACCAGGTCTTCAAGGTTCATGTAGCCTGTTAATCCCACATCGTAAAATGGGATGATGTCATTCACACCAGGTTGATATTTTTCATTTGGAATCCCGAAGGGGCAGGGTTCAGACTCGTAAGATTTCTTATAAAGCCCGTCAATATACCATGGACTTCCGGCGAGCATCAGGTTCAGAACCCGCACATCCGTGCGAATACCTTCAACTTCCTGATCGTACCAGAGTGGGAAAGTGTCATTGTCGCCATTTGTGAACAAAATACCCTGCTTATCACATGAATTCAGGTAGTTGGCAGCATAATCGCGGCAAGAATATTTATCTGAGCGATCATGATCATCCCAATTCTGCTCTGCCATGATACCTGGAACCAGGACAAGGCAAAGCAATAAAACAACCAGTATGGATAGATTTTCTCTTTTCAGAATCCGTTTCGCCAGGTTAATAAGATAAATTATTCCCAACCCGATCCAGATTGAAAAAGCATAGGTTGAGCCGCAATACGAATAATCCCGTTCCCGGGGCTCGAAGGGTTTCTGGTTAAGATAAACAATGATGGCCAGGCCGGTCATGATAAACAGAAGGGTGATTATGATCGTTCCTTTGTATTCATTTTTCATCTGATAGAAGAAACCAACCAGTCCGAGAAGGAAAGGAAGCATGTAGTATTTATTGGTTCCCCTGTTTTTCATGCTATCCGGCAAGTGTGTTTGTGGGTTACCTGTAAGAAGCTTGTCAATAAAAGGGATTCCGCTGATCCAATTCCCATCCTGAGGACCTCCATAGCCCTGGACATCGTTTTGTCGTCCTGCAAAATTCCACATGAAATAACGAAAGTACATCACTCCTACCTGATATTGAAAGAAATATCTCAGGTTTTCCAAGAATGTAGGTTTCATAAGGGTTATCGGCTTTCCTTCTTCATTTTTAATTGTAACCGGGACACCTTTTCCGCCCCAGTCTTTGAAGAACTGTTCAGACCCGCTACGCTCGTTGCTCCACATCCTTGGAAAGATAGTGGTAAAGCGGGAATCATAAACAGGAATAGTTCCTTTCTGATCATCGATAATTACATATTTCCTTTTTTTATCATCTCTTTTATAGATGGGACTGCCGTTTTTATAACCGACAACCGGAGCGTTATAATAAGGACCGCTGAATATCGGCCAGGAACCATATTGTTCGCGATTAAGGTAGCTAACCAGTCCAACCACATCTTTGGGGGAATTCTCATTGATCGGAGTGCCGGCATTTGAACGTATTACCAGTACAATAAAAGTCGTATATCCGATCAGAAGGAAGGTAAAGCAAAGAATCCCGGTGTTTAGCAAATGCAATCCTTTTTTCCTGCTGAAGATGAGCCCAATGACAATGAGAACGATGAGGATCAGAAAATAAAAGATCAGGCCGGAGTTGAACGGCAATCCCAGGTTATTGACGAACAGCAGCTCTATTTTACCTGCCATTTCAGGGATCCATGGGATCACAATGTACATTACCAAAGCCAGTGTCGCAATTCCCATGATTAAGGTCAGCAGGATCCCTTTCACCGAGACTTTGAACTTTTTAAAGTAGATAACGAAGACAAGTGCAGGAATGGTAAGAAGGCTGAGCAAATGTACACCGATGGCAAGGCCAATCAGAAAAGCAATAAATACCATCCATCGGCTGGCATGAGTTATATCAGCCTGTTCTTCCCATTTCAGTATAGACCAGAAAACCAGGGATGTAAACATTGCCGACATGGCATAGACTTCACCTTCGACGGCTGAGAACCAGAAGGAATCGGTAAAAGTAAAAGTCAGGGCGCCGACTAGTCCGGCAGCGAGAATAGTGTACAATTTGCCATCCGTCATTTCTCCCTTGCCAACTACTATTTTACGGGCAAAGATGGTGATACACCAGAAGAGAAATAAAACAGCAAAAGCACTGCAGATTCCAGACAATGCGTTGATCATCAGCGCCACCTTGGCAGTATTTCCGAAAGCCAATAATGAGAAAATCCTTCCGATCAATTGCATGGTTGGGGCGCCAGGAGGGTGTCCGACCTGCAGTTTATAGGATGTGGAAATAAATTCGCCCGGATCCCACCAGCTGGCAGTTGGCTCAAGTGTAAGCAGATAAACTATGACTGCGATGGCAAATACTATCCACCCAACCAGGTTGTTAAGCTTTTTGTACTTGTCCATCGGGGAAGGCGTTTGCAAATAAGATTAAAAAGCGAAAGTACAACATTTGCTTAGATTAAAAAATATTCTACCTTTGCGCCTAAAATTTGGGGCTCCTGAGAGGAGATAATAGAGAGGTAAAGGGAAAGAGTAACAATTGAATTGTCCCGTGGTGTAATGGCAGCACCAGAGATTTTGGTTCTCTTGGTCTAGGTTCGAATCCTGGCGGGACAACTTTAAAAAAGAATAACCCATTGATTAATAATAACTTAATTAATGGGTTATTTAATTTTGTCCGATAATTGTCCGATTTTTCAATCACTTTTTACCCCTTGTATTCATTAAAAAATTCTTAAAAAGAGGAGGTGGTTCCTTATCTTCGTTTGTATTCGTTTAAATTTACAGGATATAAGTCATGTGATTATTTTTCTTGATTTCAGATGTCCCAATTGGGAAAGCTCTAATTGTTTTTTTAATACACTAAAGAAGAATATCTAAAGATTCGTACTTCTGAATGGTTCTTTCATCATTCCCTCAACCCGTCAATATCTAACTCCTGAGGGTAACTCCCAATTTCGTATTACATCAGAATTATCAAGGGGTTCCGAAGATGTAAAAAAAATCCCCCACTGATTTAAGTGAGGAATCCGTTTCAGTAGACTACTCTGATGAATTATCTAACATTTTATTGATAAAAGACTTCGTGAAAGTGGCTGATTTTGTTGAGTAAATGAATGTTTTTTCTAATGCCACTTAAAGTTTGACTTTATGGAGTGAAAGGGTTTGCATTGTCGGTCTTTCA
Source organism: Bacteroidales bacterium (assembly GCA_049520195.1). GTDB lineage: Bacteria > Bacteroidota > Bacteroidia > Bacteroidales > FEN-979 > FEN-979. The sequence goes on along the minus strand of JBEKQA010000166.1, from coordinate 567 downwards.
GGGCTTATTTCTCCGCCTACTGAGCGTTTGGAACTCTGGTGCTTGAGGCAATTCATCGGAGAGAATTTCCTAACTTGGGCAGGAGAGTATTTCAACATTGAAGAGAATAAGCCGATCAACTCCAATTCAGGAAATAACCTGAACAGGGATATCCCAAGGAGTGAATTGTATAATGATTTTGTGGATAAGACACCAATACAACCTAAATTCACCCTCCCTCAACGTTTTAAAAAGAAAATGCCATCTTGGTTCAGTACACTATGTTAAAATTTAATCCACGTGTATTAATAAAGAAGGGAATCCCCGTTGGGAAGATAAACGTGGGGGTACTGAGTTTTTCACCATAGCAAATGGAAGGTTTACCCAAATCTGAAATGAAAAAGGATTCACAATAAAATTATTTAAGATGCGGGCTTGTTAGCGGCAAGTGTTATTCTTTTTATTTTCAATTTGGTTCCACTTATCTTTAATATTATTCTCTCCGGCGAAATAGCTTACTTGTGAATCTTTATTAAAAATCTCAAATGATGGGGCTAGTAATATTTTATCTGAATCAGGATATTCAGC
>JBEKQA010000165.1:0-7511 GCA_049520195.1 Bacteroidales bacterium | reverse complement strand
CAGATGCACATTCAAAGTGAGAAACAGTTGGAGTAACAATATCAACAACATCAACAGCATCGACTAATTCATCCATGGAAAGAAATCGATCAACACCGAACTCTTTTTCCACATTAGCTGCATTGCCATCATCCGGGTCGATAAAGCCAACCAGTTGATAATCTTTTATTTCCTTGATACACTTAATGTGGATCTTGCCAAGGTGTCCGGCACCTAAAACTCCGATTTTAAGCATTTGTAAATATTTTTACATTATCACTTCCTTCTTACTTTTCATAAAGGCATTAGAAGTACTTAAAGAAGCAAAAGGAGTAATTATTATTAAACACCTCTTCATGTTCGATTTTACTTCTATTTTTTTTACAAAAGTAACTTTTTTAGTGCGATTGAATTGATTATTTTCGTGAAAAATTTAAGGAGGCAGGAAGGATCATGATCGACTCTTATAAACATCAGGGACTCAGAAAACTACTTGTTGAAACCATCCGCGGAAAAGGGATCACAGATCCAAATGTACTGGAAGCCATAGGAAAGGTCCCGAGACATTTCTTCTTTGAATCCTCATTTCTGAAGTATGCATATGAAGACAATGCTTTTCCTATTGGGGCGGGTCAGACGATATCCCAACCTTATACCGTTGCATTTCAGACGCAGCTGCTGAAAGTCTCCAGGGGTCAGAAAGTCTTGGAAATTGGGACAGGATCAGGTTACCAGGCCTGTATTCTCGCCGAGATCGGGGCTAAAGTTTTCAGCATTGAAAGACAAAAATCCCTCTACAATAAAGCTGTAAAATTTCTTCCCACTCTGGGATACCGCATAAAACTTTTTTTTGGAGATGGTTACAAAGGGCTTCCTGCTTATGCTCCTTTCGATAAAATTATTGTGACTGCCGGTGCACCATATATCCCTGATGCTCTTATAGAACAACTAAAGACAGGAGGAATCCTGGTGATCCCGGTAGGAGGCGATGAAGTTCAGGAAATGACGACTATAACGCGAATTTCAGCATCAGAATTTCAGAAACTAGGGCATGGTAAATTCAGGTTTGTTCCATTATTAGAGGATAAAGCTAAGGAAGATTAAAAAAGTAACCCGACCTGCTCTTGTTGCTTTAATGTGTGAAAGTTTTGTTTCCTCATTATCACCAGTAGATAGTATTGATTTTATTTGTCCGTTTCACATAGATTATCCTATTTAAAAGATTAAAAACTGTAAGATCCATAACCATCCCTCTTAAAATTTGCTCCTTATTTAATAATCATATATAAATATTTTTTTGCAAAAAGATATTTTCTTCTTAGCTTTGATTGTCTAAAACCAAAAAACCATGAAAAAACTTTTACTTATTTCAGTGATTCTAACGATTCTTATTGGCTGTTCTTCAGAAAAGGTGAATTTCAGCCAGTTACAGGATCGTAATGGAATGCTTTATCTGGTCAACAGCGAGAAGCCATTTTCCGGTGATATTGTTTCATACACGAATGGTATACTTGACTTTGATGGAAAAGTCAGTAAAGGATTACGGGATGCAACATGGACCTACTATTATCCCTCCGGACAGAAAAAGATGACAGGAAATTATAAGGAAGGATTAAAAGATGGAACCTGGACCTATTGGAATGTGAACGGAACACAGCAAGGTCTTGAGGTCTATAAATTCGGAAAAATGATCAGTTTCCAGGGTACTATTCCCCAGGAAGCAATGCCTGATTCAATTAAAGCAACCTCAGGACAGGGTGGAACGACATCTGGGTCTAATATTGCTCCTGCCTCATCTGCAAAAAAAGTAGAAAAGAAACAGCAACCAGTAGAATATGAACGGCTACATGGAGGAGCAGTTAAAACGCTTGATGGGGTACCCTATACCGGTGCTGTGGTGAAACATCAAAAAAATGGGAACAAGGAGTTTGAAGGATATTTCACCGATGGAAAGAAATCCGGAAAGTGGACTTACTATAATAAAAACGGTGATGTTAAGGACGTCAAGAATTATTGATTGAACGTTTCCTGTAACGACGAACAAAAGCCAGGGAGAATCCAATTATCATAAGGACTGCTCCTGACCATAGAACATTGATGTAAGGATTCTCAATTGTCCTGAGAACAATATAATCAGGGTTTATTCCCACTGATGAAATATAAGCATAATAATCCATCCAGAGGAAATGTCTGGTATCGGGGTTGTAGACATCTCCCATACGGGAATTCCTGTTGACTGAAGGGTACAGGGAAAATGTCTTAACATATTTTCCACGCTTTGCTTTAAGAAAGTCGACCTTGAAAGTTGTTATATTGCCCTTTTGTTCTTCCTGGTTATAAACAACATAAAAGCCGCTCATATAAAGGGTGTCACCCTTCACGAGTAAAAGGTTCTCCGCATTTGTCTTCATATCACCCAGGTCAAACTGGGAAGTATTGGAAGATATAATCCTTGAATTCGAGAAAGTCATCATGGTTCCAAGAACGAAAACCAGAAATCCAATATGAGTTAGTATTGCTGGAAGGTTTCGTGGACGGGATGATTGGAAAATGAGGTTATAAATAGAGGATAATATGGAAAAGAGGATGAAGAGAATGGCTAAGACAAGGTTACTCTTTGTTATAATCTCATCTATCGCGAACAGGATCAGTATGAAAATACCTACAATCAGAGGTATTGCCATTCTCTTTAGGAAAACGCGTCCTGAATTGACATTATAATGAAGAAATTGAGTAAAAGCGATAAATCCGGCAATTAGCAATACATAGGGAGTCTGCCAGCGGTTGTAGAATGCCACACGATCTGAAGGAGGAGCGATATTTGTTCTGAAAATACTATTAAATACCGGTAGCGAAGTAGTAAATATTATCTGAAATGCAGCCAGAACAACAATGATAGCACCTACGAACATCCAAAATTCACGGGATAAAAGAATTTCAGTCTTTCTTTCAGAAAACTTCTTTGCTCTTATGATAATTAAGGAGATTGCAAGAACAAGGAATGCCAAAAGAAATAACAGTAATTGAGCCGTCATCCCATTATCAGTAAATGAATGTGCAGACGAGTCTGCTAAGACCCCGCTACGCGTAAGGTAACTTGCATATAATACAAGAATATAGGAAAGAGTAATGAATAAGAAGGCTAACAATAATGCATACCTCTGCTTCTTTGCTATTAACATGAAATGCAGACCTGCAACAAGTGTCATCCATGGAACCAGTGAAGAGTTTTCAACGGGATCCCATGACCAGAATCCACCGAATGTCAGGGAAACATAAGCCCAGGCACCACCAAGCAAGATACCAGACCCGAGTACTGTGAGTGAAAGGATAGTCCATGGCAAGGCAATCCTGATCCAGGATGCATATTCCTTCTTTATCAATCCTGAGATAGCGTATGCGAAGGGAACAAGTGACAAGGCGTATCCAAGAAAGAGGATTGGCGGATGAATGGTCATCCATATATTTTCAAGCAAGGGATTTAATCCATTCCCATCTTTTATCATAGAAAGATAATCGGCATGAAGGAAGATTGAATCCTGCACATTACTATAGGTATCTCTCAAAAGGGTAAAAGGACTTCCTCCAATTTTTAAGGAGAGAAGATGAACACCCAACATCATGGAAGTCACGAATACCTGGGATAACGATATTACTGAAACCACATGATCTTCCCACTTTCGGGAGACAATGATCAGAATCAATCCTATCAAAGCCTGAAAGACAGCCCACACCAGGAAACTACCTTCCTGGCCAGCCCAGAAACAGGAAATGATGTATTTTAAGGGAAGTAAAGAAGAAGAGTATTGCCAGACATAAGCATATTCATAATAGTGTTTGAAGATCAGATAATAAAGAAGTCCTGCTACCGAAACCAGAGAAAAAGAATGTAAAATAAAGAATCCCCGTGCATAAAATCGGACCGGCTTGCTGGATTCTTCTTTCCTTCTGACATTGATAAAATATAGAATGGTGGCAATGATAGCTGTTATAAAACTTATCCAGAGAAATGTTTTTCCGATCATTCCAGGCAAAAGATGTTCCCCGATGTATTGAATATTCATATGTCGATTTCTGAATTTGCCGCAAAGGTACATTTTTCATTTTTAGGAAGAAATTTCTGCTTACTTTCGCTATTAAATTATTCCATATGTCAATAATCGGTCTGATCGGCGGCTCAGGTCTTGAAAAACTAACATTATTCCGGAATCATGTGGAAGTCAGCATAACGACTCCTTATGGCGATCCCGGTTCAACATTCCTGAAAGGAGAGGTCGGGAAAAATACTGTTTTTATCCTCTCACGTCACGGAAGGGACCACACTATAACTCCGACACATGTTAACAACCGTGCAAATATTTATGCATTAAAGGAACTGGGTTGTGATTACGTGATCGCAACTACTGCCTGTGGAAGCCTGAGAGAAGAGATTGAGCGGGGCCATATTGTAATTCTGGATCAATTTCTCGATTTCACACGCTTACGGATAAATACTTTTTATGAGAAATTCGAACCTGGAAACCCCTTTCACATCTCCATTCCAGAACCTTTTTCAGCTGCATTACGTGAAAAAATGATAGCAACTGCAATTGACCTTGGGCTGAAGTTTCATCCAACCGGCACTATGGTTACGATAGAAGGCCCACGCTTCTCTACACGCGCCGAATCAATAATGTATCGCAACCTGGGAGCAGATGTTATTAACATGAGTATTGCACCTGAAGCTGCACTCGCGAAAGAAATAGGCCTTAACTATGCGGCAATAGGCCTTTCAACCGATTATGATTCCTGGAAACACGATGAAAAGCCAGTAACATGGGAAGAAGTCTTCAAGGTATTTGAAGAAAATGTCAAAAATGTAACCCACCTGCTGGAAAAAGTTATTCCGCTGTTATAACTTATCTTTCCAGTTCCACCACTTTAATTTTTCAGTATCACTGTTGTTCTTTTCTGTCCCGACAAAATAAACTGCACATCGGAAAACATACAACAGGCAACGGTCCTGAACCATTCCGGTATGTTTGTTTGACTTTCGGTATAAATCCTCAGGATCCATTCCTTTCAGATCATTGGGTTCCCTTATTCCTATGTCCCACAGATCATTTGCGATGGATTTCCCAACCCCCGGAATGATCTGCAATTTCTTTATCTGTTCTTCCCTGGTCATTTAATGTTCAAGATAAAACACTAATGTTTATACTTAAAATTCTTCCCCGGATACTTTGCTGAAGATCCTAATTGTTCTTCAATCCGCAGAAGTTGGTTGTACTTTGCGATACGCTCTGATCTGCAAGCAGAACCGGTCTTGATGAGTCCGGTGTTCAACGCTACAGAAAGGTCAGCAATAAAAGTATCTTCTGTTTCTCCTGATCTGTGACTGATCACAGCAGAATACCCGTTGCGATAGGCCAAATTTACAGTATTGATCGTTTCGGTGAGGGTTCCGATCTGGTTTACTTTGATCAGGACTGAATTGGCTACTCCCAGATCAATACCGTGTTGCAACCTTTCTACATTGGTTACGAAGATATCGTCACCGACCAACTGGGTCTTGCTACCCAGTTTTTTTGTAAGCAGTTGCCAGCCTTCCCAATCATCTTCTGCCATCCCGTCTTCAAGAGAGATAATGGGATATTTCTTCACCCAGTTATTCCAGAATTCTACCATCTCTTTTGGAGTAAGTTTATCTCCTGTTGATTTATGAAGATAATATACTTTTTCTTTTGGCAGATAATACTCAGATGAAGCAGGATCAAGAGCTATACATATATCTTTCCCCGATTCATAACCAGCTGCCTCTATTGCTTGCAGGATCATTTTTATGGCTTCTTCATTCGATTTCAGATTAGGTGCAAAGCCACCTTCATCGCCGACATTTGTAGAGTATTTCCCCTTCTTAAGTACATTTTTAAGGTAATGGAATACCTCCACTCCCATCCTGATAGCTTCGCTAAATGAATCAGCTCCAACCGGCATGATCAGAAACTCCTGAAAGTCAATCGAATTATCTACATGAGAACCGCCATTCAAAATATTCATCATGGGAATAGGAAGCGTATTTGCAAAGACTCCCCCTATATAGCGGTACAACTGCTGGCCTGTTTCCTGTGCCGCTGCATGAGCTACTGCAAGTGATACCCCGAGAATAGCATTGGCCCCAAGCTTTCCTTTATTAGCTGTACCATCAAGTTCGATCATTTTTTTATCGATCTCCTCCTGGTCGGTAACATACATTCCATTCACTTCTTCGGCAATAACTTTATTGACATTCTGAACGGCATTGAGGACACCTTTGCCAAGATAAATGTGTTTATCGTCATCACGCAATTCAACAGCTTCATGGATTCCCGTTGATGCTCCGGATGGAACTGCAGCCCTTCCAAGGATTCCATTACTTGTCACCACGTCCACTTCGATGGTAGGGTTTCCTCTTGAATCCAGAATCTGTCTTGCCTGAACTGAAATTATCGTGCTCATGTTCTATTCTTTTTGATTTTATCAAAAATAAAAGAGGACAAACCAATTTTCATTTGTTTATCCTCTTTTATCATGGGTTTTAAATTCGGTTTATTCTTTTGATTCCTCCGTTTCTTCCTTCTGGGATTGTTCAGGAGCTACTTCAGTTCCCTGTTCTTTTTTAGGAGCTCTCTTGGGTTTCTTTTCAACTTTTTCTTCCGCAGTTACTTCTTTAGGGGATTCTGCGGATGGAGTAACTTCTTCAGTGGTTTTCTTCGAGCTGCGACGGCGACGTGTAGCCTTGACTTTAGTAAGTTCTTTGGAAGATAACATGGTTTCATTATAATCCACCAACTCTAAAATACACATATCGGCATTATCCCCGAGACGGTTCCCTGTTTTCAGGATTCTTGTATATCCACCTGGACGTTCTGCTATTTTTTGCGAAACTTCCCTAAAGAGTTCGGATACGGCTTCTTTACTTTGAAGATAGCTGAATACAAGTCTTCTCGAATTTGTTGAATCTTCCTTTGAGCGCGTGATCAGGGGTTCGACATATGTCTTCAACGCCTTGGCTTTCGCAATGGTAGTGGAAATCCGTTTATATAGGATTAACGAAGCTGCCATATTGGATAACATGGCCTTACGGTGTGCACTAGTTCTTCCCAGATGATTAATTTTCTTACCGTGTCTCATTTTAATTATTCCTTATCTAATTTATATTTCGCAGTATTCATACCGAATTCCAGTCCTTTTGATTTCACCAGTTCTTCAAGTTCTGTCAGTGATTTCTTACCAAAATTCCGGAATTTCAGCAGATCATTTTTATTAAAAGCAACCAGGTCCCCTAAAGTTTCAACATCGGCAGCCTTAAGGCAGTTAAGCGCCCTGACAGAAAGATCCATATCTACCAGTTTTGTCTTCAGAAGCTGGCGAATATGCAGGGAAGTCTCATCAAATTCTTCTGCAACAGCCTTTTCTGCAATATCCAGTGTGATCTTTTCATCAGAAAATAGCATAAAGTGCTGGATCAGTATCTTTGCGGCTTCTTTCAATGCAGTTTTTGGATGGATGGA
>JBEKQA010000164.1:0-12328 GCA_049520195.1 Bacteroidales bacterium | reverse complement strand
CATAAAAAGGGCTATCGATATAAACCACTAACTAATTACCAGAGAAAGAAAAATCATCAGAAATCAAAAATCCGTGCACGTGTTGAACATGTTTTTGGATTTACTTGGCAAAATCTAAATGGATCTACTTTCTTCAGATACATAGGTTTAGATCGAATTGCATCTTCGATCGGCTTACAGAACATCGTGTACAACATGTTCAGAGCAATATACTTGATAGAAGCCAGAAATATGCCCATAAAGTTATAACGTCCTTAAATAGAGCCTTTTATTGCAAATTTGTCAAAGAACGACACTAAAATGATCAAATAAAATCAAAAAAGTTGATTCAATTTGGAGTTAAGTACTTTTGAGTTATAACAGTTAAATTATTTTTTTCAAAAATTAGTTAATAGAGGTACCCTTAATTTTTAATTCTTCATCCATTCCAGATTCAATCTCCCTGCTTTCTGCTGGCAGGCTTTAATCAATATTCGATTCTGAATTCAAAATTCGTTGATCAATATTCAATATTCTTATCTTTTTCCCTAGTCGGACAGTCACCCTTCCTATACCTAAAACATAGTGTTCCTTCGTTCTTCCTTCGTTCTTCCTTCGATTATAGCACAATCAAATTATAACCAAAGTATATCCTCAGGTCAGTCATCAAATAGCCTCCTTTGACTCACCCAAATTCACTAAAAAACATAAAAATCAAGTTGATTTAATGCGAAAATCTCATGTCGAGGCATACCTCACCCCCGCTCGAAACTTTACAATAAAGAAATTAATTTTGAATTTTTGTCACGCCATATCAGGACAAGTCACAAGATTATTCTCGCCTCCAAATGCGGGGAATTGATCCTCATCCGCCGAAGGCGGATTAATAAATAATTTAAAATTACTTGATGAAATATTTAAGTGGCTTTTTAAGTCCGGTCAGATCAAGAAATTTGACTGTTTTCTTCCTCAGTTTCCGATTTCTCAGGATTACCCTGATCCGCTGACTATCTTCTCCTATATAACAGATCGTGGATTTTGAATTATAAATGAAGAACTTTTCTTTGATTGGAGAAAAATCTTTTTTTTTCCAATTGTATCTGTGTGTCTCGTAAGGATTTCCATAAACTTCTTCCTGCTCTGACATGATCCTGGGAACAGAAATTAGTACATTCCTGCCGCTTCGCCTGCATTCCCTTAAAACGCTCAACCCGTCTTCATAACTGAAATGTTCAAAAACATCGATCATCAGGATAAGGTCGTAATGTTCAGTAATAGAAGGCAATACATCTTTTGCATTACCAGTAAATATATGATCATAGATAAGCCGGTGCATCGGGGTAATATAGGGTTCAAAAGCCTCAATACCATCAATTTGCCGCTTGTGCGAATCATAAGAGGCCTCCTCATCCCAAAGTTCAAGGTACTCCCTTGAAAGGAAGCCGTACTTTCCATACCCGATCCCGATATCCAGAATTTTGCCAGGATTGGTCTCGATAATCAATTCCATGATCTCGTTTAATTGTGTATGATGGCTTGAAGGCATTTCCCGGCTATTTCTTATGAAAGCAAAAATAAGGCTTTTCAAAATGGGTTGACAAAAAAGAATTAAATTTACCTTTATTAATTGATATCACTCTTATCATATTACATTTTATCTGCGAACAAATTTCACTAATCATTAGTATTCTTATTGTTCCTGTTGTTACAGAAATACCAAAAGATCAAACATGTTAACCAGTATGACTCAATAAAAAGTTTATCTTTGCTGACTTTTTCAGCAAATCATTGATAACATGATGCATCTCTTTAATGAACTGATCAACTTTATTCTCCATATTGATATATTCCTGGAATCATGGATTCATGTTTATCAAAACTGGACTTATCTGATACTGTTTTTTATCATATTCTGCGAAACTGGCCTCGTAGTCACTCCCTTTCTTCCGGGAGATTCATTACTTTTTGCTGCCGGGGCCTTTGCCGCCAGGGAATCCCACCCTCTTAACATGGTAATTATCATCAGTTTGCTGATTGTCGCTGCATTCTCTGGTGATAACACAAATTACTTCATCGGAAGGTATATAGGTACAAAAGTTTATGAACGAAACTACAGGTTGATCAAAAAAGAGTATCTGAATAAAACACATACATTTTATGAGAAACATGGAGGTAAAGCCTTGATCATTGCCCGTTTCATGCCGATCATACGCACTTTTGCGCCTTTTGTGGCTGGTGTCGGCACTATGAAATATATTAGATTTTTCTCGTTCAGCATTGTAGGGAATATACTGTGGGTTAATCTGTTTGCCTTCGGGGGCTTTTTTTTCGGGAATATCTCATATGTTAAAAATCATTTCCCGCTTGTTATTCTTGGAATTATCATAATTTCGCTTCTCCCTGTAATCACTGCTATTCTGAAAAATCTTACTGAAAAAAGAATAACCGGATAATGATATGAGAAGGCCATCTCCTGAGAGCCATATTTCAACTGTTACCGCCGCCGGATTACTGATCACCTTAGGCATTGTATTCGGCGATATCGGCACCTCTCCCTTATATGTGATGAAGGCGATCGTTGTAGGAGCCGATTCAATCAATGCAAGCTTCATACTTGGAGGACTATCTTGTATCTTTTGGACACTTACCCTCCAGACTACAATAAAATACATTATTATTACGCTGAGGGCCGACAACAAAGGGGAAGGCGGCATCTTTGCCTTATTTGCCCTGATTCGTAAAAAAGCCAGGTGGGCATTTGTTTTTGCCATCATCGGAGGTTGCTTCCTCTTGGCTGATTGTGTGATTACACCTTCTATTACAATCGTTTCTGCAGTTGAAGGACTGATTAACATTAACCCGAGGATACCCGTTGTTCCCATTGCCCTGATTATAATTACATTGTTATTTTTCATCCAGAAATTCGGAACAAAGGCCGTCGGGGAATCCTTCGGTCCTATAATGTTCCTGTGGTTTTTTATGCTCGGAGCACTTGGATTATTGCAGATTCTGCAATACCCTTCAATTTTCAGGGCAATTGATCCTCACTACGCTTTCTTCTTTCTTACGCGTTCCCCTCATGGCTTTGTATTGCTTGGAGCTGTCTTCCTCTGTACTACCGGTGCAGAGGCGTTGTATTCCGACCTGGGGCATTGCGGTCTGAAGAACATCAGGATTACCTGGATATATGTAAAATCAGCACTTTTATTAAACTATCTTGGACAGGGCGCATGGGTATTGAAACATTCCGATAAGGTTTATGATTGGACAAACCCTTTCTTTTCCATTATGCCATCCTGGTTTATGATTACCGGGATAATTGTTGCAACACTTGCGGCAATCATTGCCAGTCAGGCTGTTATTAGCGGTTCTTTTACTTTGATCAGTGAAGCCATTTCATTGAATTTCTGGCCAAAGATAAAGATCAATTACCCCACCAATATTAAAGGCCAGGTGTACATCACCAGCATCAACTGGTTGCTTTATGCCTGCTGTGTTTTCGTGGTTCTCTACTTTCAGCGTTCAATTGAAATGGAAGCAGCATATGGATTGTCAATAACAATCACCATGCTGATGACGACGGTTCTTCTCAGCACCTATCTTTATTATCGTAAATTCCCGGTCGTCTTTATTTTCTTGTTGCTATGCGTATATCTTACAATCGAGGGGTCATTTCTGGTCGCTAACCTAAATAAATTTGTCCATGGAGGATGGTTTACAATTCTTCTGGGAGGTTTTCTCTTCATTATCATGTTCGTATGGTTCAGTGCGAGAAGAATTAAGAATAGTTTTATAGAATTCATCAAGATCGAAAATTATTATGACCTCATCACCGCGATAAGTAAAGATGAAACGATCCCGAAGTATGCCACAAATCTTGTTTTCCTTACCAAGGCAAACAAATCAACCGATATCGAATCTAAGATCATTTATTCAATAATAAGTAAGCAGCCGAAGCGCGCAGATGTTTATTGGCTCCTTCATGTCGATATTCTGGATGATCCTCATGTTCTTGAATATACTATAACCCACCTGATCCCGGATGTGCTTTTTAAGATCGACTTTAAGATTGGATTTAAGGTTGAGCCAAGGATCAATTTATTCTTCCGGCAGGTCATTGAAGAAATGAGCGCGAATAATGAGATAAACCTCGAAAGCAGGTACAATTCATTGCGAAAGTTTAATATTCCCAGCGATTTTCGTTTTGTTCTGATTGACCGGATCCAAAATTATGATTTTGACTTTCCACCTCGTGAACAGCTTATCATGGATATTTATACAATTCTAAAACGCTTTGGTATAAGCGAGGTACGTGCATTAGGGCTGGATACCAGCAATGTCACTATTGAAACAGTGCCCCTCTTCATCGACAAAGATGCACCACAACTCCTGACTAGAAAGGGGGAAAGTAAAGATAATAGGCATCCTGTTGTGTAACAGATCTTTGATATGAACCGCAACTGGATTAAATCATTTTTTTCTTGAGATGACCTTCTGAACAGCCTTAAGAATGTCAGCTGCTTCAAGTCCATATAATTTCAAAAGTTCTTCCGGCTTCCCACTCTGCCCGAATTGATCATTAACTGCTACCATTTCCATTGGGAGCGGATTCTCTATCGCAATTAATTGAGTTCTGCATCGACGCCATTTGTTTTCAGCATCTTACAGGCTTCCAATGCTTTCCAGACCAGATGTCCCGTCGCAAAAATCGAAACATCAGATCCTTCATTCAGAACAATGGCTTTCCCGATTTCAAATTCCTGATCAGCAGAGGTAAAGTTGGGAACCTTCGGCCTTCCAAAACGCAGGTAAACAGGGCCAACGTGTTTTGCGATGGCTAATGTGGCTGCTTTTGTCTGATTGAAATCGCAGGTATTGATCACAGTCATTCCCGGAAGCATTTTCATAAGTCCGATATCCTCAAGAATCTGGTGTGTGGCTCCATCTTCACCAAGAGTTACACCGGCGTGAGAAGCACAAATTTTCACATTTTTCATAGAATAGGCTATAGATTGCCGGATCTGATCGTAAACTCTCCCTGTCGAAAAGTTGGCAAAAGTACCGGTAAAAGGGATCTTCCCACCGATAGTCATCCCTGCGGCAATACACATCATATTGGATTCAGCGATCCCAACCTCGAAGAACCGTTCTGGAAATTCTTTTGCAAAGGCATCCATTTTAAGCGATCCCGTAAGATCAGCACAAAGTGCCACAACATCCTTATTAATTTTTCCAAGTTCCAGTAAAGCTTCACCGAACCCCGAACGGGTGTCTTTCGATCCTGAATTAGTATATTCCTTCATCCTAACTATATTAATTTCTGTTCTCTATTAAATCCTGAATGTCCGCAATTTACTTATCACCCTGCAAGGTTACAACTTCACTGTCACGGTTTCCGCAGATTCCACTGTAAATGACTTCTCAGTCGTAAATTCTGAACGGCTGGAAAATTTCGATCTGAATACAACCCTGTATTTTCCCGGTTGTAAAATAAGTGTTTCTTGCTGTGAAGGATTGTCTTTAAGGTTGTAAAGCCAAGTCAGTTCACCGTTATTATCCTGATAAACACTTCCATAACCATTGGTATTTCGCTGAATAACCGCTGTACCAGGAACAGGGATCTCAACAGTAGTTGTGTGACTTTGTGCTATTACAACGTTCTTAACCAGGATCCTTGGAAGACAAAGCACCTCTATATCATAAGTGCCCGTTAAATATTTTTCAACCTGATCAAATTGTTGAATATTTAATGTCTCTTTTTCATTTTTCTTACGAATAATAACCGGGAGGTACTTGAGTGTCATATTACCGGTTGTCTTAAAAGCAAGGTATCCCTGCGGGGCATTAATGGCTATGATATTATGTTTCCCTGGAGTAAGTTTAACTGAATCTTTATAAACCGGTGGGATTGTATTGACCACAATATCATAGGTCAACATGGGATCAATCTCAAGTGTGTCAGGAACCCCCTTATTGTTAAAAGAATGAACGAAATTGTTCTCGACTTTTCCGGAAACCGCATCGTAAAAAGTCATATTGACATTGGTTTCTGTGGGTTTCCCGTATTCATCAAGAAGATTGACCTGGGCTGTCGTTGGGTTAAGTACACGTGAGATGACTACATTCAGGGCATGTGTAAATTCCTTTTCATCTGTGGCGTCGAAATAGGTTCCTACACAATCGAATGATTCAGCAAAATTTTTACCTATGCCGACGATAAAGGGTTTCAGAATAATTCCCCTTTTCTGAAGATCATGAGAAACCAGACATGGATCGCCATTGCATTCTTCCATTCCGTCAGTGATGAGAACGATGATGTTACGGCAATTATCACAGGAAGGAAAATCATTCGCAGCCTGTTCGAGAGAAAAGGCTATGGGGGTTGTTCCTTTCGGGACAATTGTTTTCAGAACATGTTTGATCCTGGCGAAATTATCCGGGGCAAAAGGAACTTCAAGTTTGGTATCATTACAATCCTGTGGAGGGAACTGTTTCTGATGCCCATATACCCGTAAGGCAACCTGGAGATTCCTGACATTCTTCAGGCTGTCAAGGATATTGGCAAAAAGATGTGATGCAATATTGAATTTGGTATCACTTTGCCACCTCCCGTACATGCTTTGTGAGGCATCAAAAACGAAAAGTATCCTGGTCAATGGTTTTGGCTTTCCATTTTCTGCCTGCCCCTGGCTAAATCCATTACCTAAAAATGCCAGAAATAACAAAACAATTAAACCTATTCTTTTCAATGACTTTATTTTAATGCAACACAAAATAAATCGATATTATCCTTTGGATCGAAATCCATTGAGGATCACTTATTTAGTAATCCCCTAGTGTCTCTTCCAGTTGCGCAAGAGCTTTCTCAGTTTGTTCGTTATTCGGTGCAACCCCATGCCATTCATGGTTGTCCAGCATAAAATCAACACCAAAACCCATTTGAGTCTTCATCACAATCATGACAGGCTTTTCTTTTCCACATGCGACCTTGGCTAACAACATTTTTTCGCGTACATCAGCAATATCATTCCCGTTCATACTGATAACTACCCATCCGAAAGATTCAAATTTTGCTCTGAGATCGCCCAAATCTATTACCTTCTCGACAGGCCCATCAATCTGTTTGCCATTATGATCGACGATAGCAATAAGATTGTCAACCTTATGAGCTGCTGCAAACATGGCTGCTTCCCAATTCTGTCCTTCCTCAAGTTCACCATCCCCCAAAAGGCAAAATACAAGATGGGAATCCTGGTTTAATTTTTTAGTCAATGATGCTCCAATTGCCACGGACAAACCCTGTCCAAGTGATCCTGACGCCATCCTGATCCCTGGTAATTTCTCATGCACCGAAGGATGTCCCTGTAACCTCGTGTTGAGCATGCGGAATGTTCCTAGCTCATGATAATCAAAATAACCATAACGTCCTAGTACACTGTACCATACTGGCGAAAGATGCCCGCAGGAAAGAAAAAACAGATCCTCACCAATTCCATCCATGGTAAAGTTTTTTGGATCAGGTTTCATGATCCCAAAGTACAGGGTAGTGAGAAAGTCAGCACATCCTAATGATCCCCCTGGATGACCGGAAGCCGCTCCATGTGTCATGCGGATAATATCACGACGTACCTGCGTGGAAATTCTTAAAAGTTCAGTAGTTGAAGGCATTCTATGACTTATTAGGTTGATTTTCGGATTCCAGGCAACCTGGAAAGAAAACAAATATTAAAATCTCAAAATTATTATAATTCAATAGTGCCTTTACTAAATGTTCATAAATATGGATAAGATTTAACGAACCAATCAGCATTTTTATTTCTTTTGTAGGCTGGAGTTGAATAATTGATTATGAAAAAGTTCTGCATCTTGACGGTTAGCATCTGTTTATTGGGTTGGACTGTCAATCCTCCAATAATGGCCTCTGGTCATGTCTTCATTCCAGATTCAGGTTGGGTCGATTCCGTCTTTAATTCTCTCACCCCCGACCAACGTATTGCACAATTATTCATTATCAGGGCTTCGTCGGACAAGGATTCAATTTATTACGACAGCCTTCTTAACAGTATCAGAAAATGGAACCCGGGTGGAGTTTGTTTTTTTAAAGGAGGTGTCAAACGGCAGGCAATCCTTACTAATGCCATTCAAAAAACCTCACAGACCCCATTATTGATAGCAATTGATGCAGAATATGGGTTAGGTATGCGGATCGACAGCACTTTCTCCTATCCACGAGCATTGACACTGGGGGCTTTGCCTGACGATTCCTTGATTGAAGAAGTCGGAACACTGATCGGTAAAGATTGTAAAAGGATGGGAATTCATATTGACTTTGCTCCTGATGTCGATATTAATAACAACCCCGATAACCCCGTGATCGGCTTCAGATCTTTTGGTGAAGACAAAAAAATTGTCGCCCACAGAAGTGTACTGTTCATAAAAGGATTGCAGTCAGCAGGAATTCTTACTACAGCAAAACATTTTCCCGGTCATGGAGATACCGATAAAGATTCACATCTCACTTTACCCGTTCTTAATCAATCAAAAGAAAGACTCGCTTCTGTTGAACTATTGCCATTCAGGGAAGTAATACAGAATGGAGTTGATGGTATAATGGTGGGGCACCTTTATATCCCTGCACTGGACACATCTAAAAACACACCCGCTACACTTTCAAAACAAATTGTTACAGGTCTGCTGAAAGACAGCATGGGCTTCAAAGGATTCGTAATCACAGATGCCCTGGATATGAAAGGCGCGACAAAGTATTCAAAACCAGGAGAAATAGAAGTCAAGGCATTGCTGGCAGGAAATGATATTCTCCTTCTTCCAAAAAACCTGGAAACGGCCGTGAATGCTATCAAACGAGCACGCGACAGTGCCCTGATTACTCAAACACTCATCGATCAGAAATGTCGTACTGTCCTGGATCTCAAATACAAAGAAGGACTCGACCATGTATTACCGGTCAGCTTGACTCATCTGCAAGAAGACTTAAATCCTTTAAAAGCAGAATTACTTTCAAGGAGCATCTTCCGTAAAGCGATCACTCTGATTAAAAATGAGAATCAGCTGATCCCTGTCAATTTTCTTGAAAGAAAAAAGATCGCAGTAATATTTATTGGTGATACTAATCTGCAGCCATTTCAGGAAAGGATATTGCAATATGCCCCAGCAAAGACGATTTCACTACCTGTTAATTTCCCTGATTCCAGGATTGATTCACTGCTCGCTGAATTAAAGACCAATGACCTTATCATTATCGGACTTCATTGTAACCAGGGTCTGATATCAAAACAATATGGAATTCAGGACTGTTCTTTCAGACTTATCGACACCTTGAGCAAATTAAAGAAAGTCATCCTGGACGTCTTTGGAAGTCCTTATTCATTATCCTTTCTGAAAACCGCCGGTAATCTGGAGGCTGTTATTTCATCTTACCAGGATTGTCAGGAATCACAGCTTCTGTCTGCCGAGCTGATCTTTGGAGCAATAAACGCACAGGGACATCTTCCGGTTACCGCTTCTTCCTCGTTTCCCATTAATACTGGGATATCAACGTCTGTGACTCGCGTGGAATATGTCTTGCCGGAAGAGATCGGCATCCCATCTGAGAAGCTGAATTCCATCGATTCAATCGCTTTGGCTGGAATTAATAATAAAGCATATCCGGGATGCCAGGTTGTTTTTACGCTCAATGGTAAGATATTCTACGACAAATCATTTGGTCATCCACAGTATAATGATACTGTAAATATCACAAATACTGATATTTACGATCTTGCTTCATTGACAAAAGTGGCTGCCACAACTTTGGCCATCATGAAACTCTATGAGGAAAAAAAACTTTCTCTCGACGAAAAATTGGGAACATATCTACCAGAACTGAAGGGATCTGATAAACAGGGCCTGATTATCCGGGACGTGATGGCCCATCAGGCAGGATTACAGGCCTGGATCCCCTTCTATATTAAAACATTACATAACGGAGAACCCAATTCTTCAATATATCAGCACCAGGCATCAGAAAATTATCCGCTACGGGTTGCCAAAGATCTTTACATCAGGAAAGATTACCCTGATTCAGTTTATCAGGCAATCATTAATTCCCCATTAAGGCCTGTACGGGATTATAAATATAGTGATATGGGATTTTATTTATTACGACGGATCATAGAAAACTTGACAGAAAAATCCTTTGACGAGTACTTGTCTGAGACTTTTTACAAGCCACTTGGATTGTCAACGATAGGATTTCTTCCGCTTTTGCGATTCCCTCCGGAAAGAATAATGCCTACTGAAAATGATACTGTCTTCCGTAAGCAGCTTATCCGGGGAGATGTTCATGACCCCGGTGCGGCAATGCTTGGAGGAGTTTCTGGTCATGCTGGCCTTTTCTCGGATGCGACAGACCTGGCAATTCTTCTGCAATTGTTCCTGAATAATGGCGAATATGGGGGCAAACAGTATTTTCTACCGTCCACGATCAGAGAATTCACACGGGTACAGTTTCCTGCAAATGGAAATAGAAGGGCATTGGGATTCGACAGGCCTGTAGTGAAATATATTGCTGACGGACCTTGCTGCAAAAGTGCTTCACAGCAAAGTTTCGGCCATTCAGGCTTTACTGGAACCTATATCTGGGCAGATCCTGAAAATCACCTTAGCTTTATCTTTCTTTCCAATAGAGTTTATCCGGATGCATCAAACGAAAAGATAGTAGAGATGAATATCCGGACCAAAATACATCAGGCTATGTATGATATCTTAAAATCAGCATATATGAAGAAATAATTATCTTTGCAATCCTCTTAATAAAACATGGATTCTGGCATGAATAAAACATTGAAAAGCTGGTTTATCTGGATATTCGCAATTCTGTTTACAGTCGTGATTGCAGGGTATCAGAGAAGAACAGGGCCGACTTACCCGATGTATGTTAAAAAAGAAATCGGGAAAACAGTGATTAAAACTGAATTGATAAGAACCTATGAGGGACAAGATGGCGCAAAAGTAATCTTGAACATACCTGATACTACTATTCATGGAAAAATTCAGTTCAGGAGATTCAAAAGCTTTGATAATTGGACAACATCGCCCATGGTTCGTAAGGGCGACTCACTCATAGCCAGTTTGCCACATTTAGATATCTCCGGAAAGGTAATGTACTATATCACGCTTGTGAAAGGAAATGAACAAGTGTTACTAAACGACGATGCTGCCATTCTTCGCTACAAAGGATACATACCAGTCTTTATCCTTCTTCCTCATATTCTGATCATATTTCTCGCAATGCTGTTTTCCACAATTACAGGAATTGAGGCCATCACAAATGGAAAACACACCTTTCTCTATACCTGGATCACAATAATAACTTTATTAATTGGTGGTTTGATACTTGGCCCTATCGTTCAGAAATGTTCATTTGGTGTTTACTGGGCAGGCTGGCCCTTTGGACACGATCTTACCGATAACAAATCGGTAGTGGCTTTTATATTTTGGGTTATCGCACTAATAGTTCAATACAGGAACCGGGAAAAGAAACTCTGGACTATTATTGCCTCGATCGTTTTATTGATCGTTTTTCTAATTCCGCACAGTATGCTGGGATCAGAAATAGATTATACAAAACTCCCTAGAACAGAGCAGGTTGATAAATAAGGATGACAGAATGCGTGAATGAATTGATAACTTTTTTCTCCTTGTAAGAACTAAAAGCATTATTAACTTTACGAATAAATTTTAAATATGGAAGTCACATATGGAATTATAATTTTTACTGTTGTAGCTTCTGTTATCTGTTTTAATAATGATAAGCTATTCGATCGTCTGAAATTCAATGCATTTGACGTAAAGCATGGAAATCAGTGGTATCGATTTTTTACCTATGGCTTTTTACATTCGGGATGGGTACACCTGCTGATAAATATGATAGTTCTTTATTCTTTTGGTCAACTAGTAGAATCAATCGAAAAAGCACATCACTATTTTGGCAGTGAATTCATCCTTTATTATCTCCTTTTATATATCGGGGCATTGATATTTTCGATCATTCCAGCTTATGGGAAACATAAAAATGATGTGTTTTATAATGCAGTCGGGGCTTCCGGCGCTGTATCAGCCGTCGTACTCGCTGGAATAATAATGTTCCCTCAGGGACTTATCAGCTTTTATTTTATTCCGATTGAAATTCCGGCATGGATATTTGGAATCATATATCTCCTGTACGAACTTATCATGTCTAGAAGAGCAAAGGATAATATCGGCCATGATGCACATTTTTGGGGAGCAGTATACGGAATTATTCTTACCCTTGCATTCAAGCATTCTTTAGGCGTTCTGTTTCTCCATA
>JBEKQA010000163.1:0-7739 GCA_049520195.1 Bacteroidales bacterium | reverse complement strand
GGTTTTATCCTTGCCGATAATACATTATGGGATGGAAAAGTGCTGAATCCCTCTACCCGCAGCAGGGATACCCATGGAATCATCAACTTCAACGAGTTTGTAATGAAAGATGAAAGGGTCGAGAATTTGCTCCTGCCTTTCCGGGATGGTATAATGATTATCCGTAAAAATCCTTGACCTTAACGTTGGCAATTTGATTCATGAAGGTTGGATTTTAATTACTGGTCAACTTTGTATTCGTAACTGACCTTCTTTAATTCCTCATTTGCCTTTACCACCTTTGTTTTCAAATCTTCTTTAAATGCCAGCATTTTCTGATGCAATTCTTCATCAGAGGTCGCCATTATCTCAGCTGCCAATATGGCAGCATTCTGTGCGCCGTTTATTGAAACGGTTGCGACTGGAATTCCGGGAGGCATCTGGAGGATAGCCAGCATGGCATCTAGCCCTTCCAAAGAGGCTTTTATCGGGACCCCGATAACAGGTAAAGTGGTCATGGCAGCAATGACTCCGGGAAGATGAGCCGCCATACCTGCAGCAGCAATGATTACACGAATTCCCCTTTTATAGGCATTCCTTGAGAATTCCTCAACTTTCTCAGGAGTCCTGTGTGCTGAAAGGGCATTCATCTCAAAAGGGATCTTCATATCATTCAGAAACTTGGCCGCTGCTTCCATCACAGGAAGATCAGATGTACTGCCCATGATAATACTGACTTTTGGTTCCATTTGTTTATCTTTGCTGATTACTGGCAAAAATAGTCATATTTTTAATTATGCCATGGCTATCATAAAAGTTAAAGACAGGAAATTTGAGATGAGCATTAATGCATCTGTCATTGATGCTGCTGTGCAAAGAGTTGCCCGTGAGATAAATCATGATTATGAAGGAAAAGATCCGCTGTTCCTTGCCATTCTCAATGGTTCTTTCATTTTTGCAGCTGACCTTCTCAGGAAGATCACAATTCCCTGCCGCATCTCATTTGTTAAACTTTCATCATATTCAGGAACGACTTCAAAAAAACATATTGACGAACTTATAGGGCTTAATGAGGATATTAATGGCAAGCATGTGATAATTGTCGAGGATATCGTTGATACGGGACTGACAATTGATAAATTACTGATGGACCTGAAGCATTTTAATCCGGCAAGTGTCAGATTGGCTTGTTTTACCTTTAAGAAAGATGCATTCGTGAAAGATTTCCATATCGATTATCTTGGGATCATTATTCCCGATGAGTTTGTCGTAGGATATGGATTGGATTATGATGGATATGGCAGGAATCTTCCTGAAATCTATAAGTTGATTAATTAAATGCTGGATATAAGATAATCAAGAACTAACTAAATACTTTTAATATGTTTAATCTTATTCTTTTTGGTCCCCCGGGTGCCGGTAAAGGTACACAGGCAGTTAAGATTGCAGAAAAATATGGCTGGATTCACGTCTCTACAGGTGATATACTCCGGACAGAAGTCAGTCAGGGAACGCCCCTAGGTCTAAAAGTCAAAGAAGTTATGGAAGCTGGAATACTGGTTTCAGACGAATTGCTGATTGAGATCATGGAATCTGTTTTCAGAAAACATAATACTGCTGGCGGTGTTGTGCTGGATGGATTTCCCCGTACACTGAAACAGGCCAAAGAACTTGATCAGATGCTCTTGAAGCTTGGGAAAAAGCTCTCTCTCGTCCTATCATTGGACGTGGATGAGGATGAACTCGTAAAACGTTTGCTCAAAAGGGCACAGGAACAGGGGCGGAAAGATGATACAGAAGAAGTGATCAAGAACCGTCTTGTTCAGTACCATCAGTATACCAAGCCTCTGATTGACTATTATAAGGAAAAGAGGTTACTGAAAAATGTTTTCGGCGTTGGAAACATTGAAGATATCTTTGAATCATTATGCCGCTCAATTTCTGAGTAGTAGATTATATAAACAAAATCTTAATCACAAAGGAGATGGCTGAATCAAATTTTGTGGATTATGTCAAGATTTTTTGTCACTCTGGTCATGGAGGGGCAGGATCAGCACATTTTCTGAGGACACGCGGAGTCCCTCATGGCGGGCCCGATGGAGGTGACGGTGGGAGAGGAGGCCATATCATCCTAAAGGGAAACAAACAGTTATGGACACTGATCCATTTAAAATATACACGACACCTTAAGGCAAAAGATGGTGAAAATGGATCCAAGCAATTAAAACACGGCGCCAATGGAAGCGACGTCATCATTGAAGTACCGCTGGGAACAGTTGCCAAAGATGCAGAAACAGGGCACTTTGAATGTGAGATTACTGAAGACGGACAATCTGTTATAATGGTACCTGGAGGAAAAGGTGGCCTTGGTAACGATCATTTTAAGTCAGCTACTTTTCAGTCCCCTAGATTCGCTCAACCGGGTGAAGAAGGAATCGAAGGATGGAAGATCCTTGAATTAAAGCTTCTTGCAGATGTAGGACTTGTTGGATTTCCCAATGCCGGAAAATCCACATTGCTTTCAGTTATATCCGCAGCCAAACCACAGATCGCAGATTATCCATTCACTACCTTGATACCAAATCTCGGAATCGTTCCATTGGAGGATAAAAAATCCTTTGTCATGGCCGATATTCCCGGAATCATTGAGGGTGCTCATGAAGGGAAAGGAATAGGATTACGGTTCTTACGTCACATCGAACGAAATTCCATCTTGCTTTTTATGATTCCGGTCGATAGTTCAGATATCTTGAAAGAATATGATATTCTCTTGAATGAACTTAGACAGTTTAACCCTGAATTGCTGGATAAGGCCAAAGTACTGGCCGTAACCAAATCTGATCTTGCTGATGCTGAACTAATTCATGAAATTAAAAAAGAGCTTCCTGATGTTCCCTTTGTCTTCATATCCTCTCATAAGAAACTGGGCTTGAATAAATTGAAGAATATGCTTTGGGAAGAGCTTAACCGGATAAATACTGATTTTATTTGATTGAATTCCTGAATAATATTGACAGAGAGTTCTTTCTGTTCCTGAATGGATTTCACAATTCTTTCTTTGACGGACTGATGTTCGCAGCTACTAAAGGATTATTGTGGATGCCTCTTTACCTGTTTTTTCTGTTCTTTGTGATCCGCAAGTACAGAGGGCAAACACTAATGATCATCTTGTTTGCTGCTGTTATGATTCTTTGTAGTGATCAATTATCTGACCTTGTAAAAGAAGCTGTACATAGGTTAAGGCCTTCCAGGCAACCGGGATTAATGGTACACATTGTCGAGGCCTACAAAGGGGGCACCTATGGGTTTTACTCAGCCCACGCATCAAATACTTTCTCCGTAGTCGTGTTCCTGATCGTTATTCTAGGCCGCAAATATAAATTTGTTTATGTCCTGGCTATTCTTTGGTCGCTGATAATGTCATATACCCGTATTTACCTAGGTGTTCATTACCCTGGAGATGTCATTACAGGCTGGGTAGCAGGTGGTTTATTGGGTTTTTTGTTTGGGAAAGGATCGGTTTTAATCTGCAAACTTATAACTCAATCCTGCATTAAGGATCCCATAAGTCCCTATTCCAAATTCGAAAAATCCTCCAAAGGCCCGGCCAAAACGGATTCCCATTAACGTGAGTTGTCCTGCAGGAAATAATTTACGGTCAGTAGAAGATTCTCCATTACCTCTTGCAGTTGCAAAATCCATAGTGACCCCTATGCCCACACCTGAATACATGTGCACGACAGGTTTGTCGACGTAACAGAATGAAACTCTTGCAATTGCCATTAATAACCTGTCATCTATAGTTACTGGAAACTTGGTATACGCATCATAATCCCCTGTCTCACCTGTTGCAGTAGACTGAAAATCCTGGTATCCGAACATAAACCCTGTTGAAACTACTTTATTCAAGTGTCGGTTATAGCCAATATAAATATTACCAAATGACGTCGGGTCTGTAAAGGAGTTAATAGAATAACTCTGGTTGAAGCTGGTAACTAGTTGTCCGCTGAAATAAAAGACAGAAAGTCCTCCATACCCGGCGTAAAATTCATTAGTGAGCGGTGATGGTGAGGTTTTTGTAATTGCGGATGGAGTGGTCAGATTATTCTGAGAGAACATAAGTGAAGAAGACATCATAAATGTAAGAAGCAATGAAACCATCTTTTTCATATGTACAATTTGATATGTTATTAATAGGAGTATCAAGTAAAAATACAAAATATTTCAATCTTGCAAACTTTTTCTCCTATTTTTTGTACAATAACCGTAAAAAGGATGGAAAGACAAAGAGAAGCAATGGCATAGCGACAATAAAACCTCCGATAACAGCTATGGCAAGCGGTTGCTGCATCTGGGCTCCAATGCCTAATCCAAGAGCCAATGGAGAAAGAGCCAATGTTGCGCCAATGGCGGTCATTAGTTTAGGACGAATGCGAAGGGAAATAGCATAAGCAATAGACTGATCTACATTTCCGGTTTTATTTAAGGTTGTCATAAATTGGTTGACAGTAAAGATGGCATTCTCGGCAATGATTCCGACAATCATTATGATTCCGGTATAGCTTGCTACGTTCAATTGAATACCGGAAAGGAATAAAGCCCAGATGCTGCCTCCAATACCGGCAACAGAAATAAAAATGACTAGGAATGTGATTCTAAGGTTTTTAAATAAGAATAACAATACGGCAAAAACCAGTAATATAGCTGAGATTAGAATTAATAATAACTCACGAAAAGAAGACTGTTGTTCAGCATAGGTTCCTCCATAAAGGATATAAAATCCGGACGGAAGCAACAGCTTCTTATTGATTACCTGCTTTATTTCAGTTATTGCACTCCCCAGATCTCTGTTATCAAGACGAGCGGTAACAACAACATTTGATTTCAGGTCTTCCCTGGTTATGTCAGGGTCGCCGGCAGACAATTTAACATCAGCAAAAAAATCAAGTGGATGGTAATGACCATCAGGAGTAAAGATCAATTGCTTCTTAATTTTTTGCAGGTTGTTTTCTCTAAAGTTTGTAATCCGCATCAGGATTCTGAGCATCTGTTCTCCCTCCTGAACCTCACCTACATCCACACCTTCATTTGCGGCTTTTACCTGTGTCTGAAAATCGGCTGGAGTGAGGTTAAAGATTGCCAATTTGGAGGGATCCGGAACAATGGTAATCGTCGGGCCATCGACAATAATACCACTTTGAACATCTGCGACACCTTTGACCTTTAACAATAAAGCTTTGGTCTTATAAGCAAGGTCGTGAAGGCGGTTCAGATCATCCCCGAAAATCTTGATCTCAACAGGCTGTGGCCTCCCTATGAGATCGCCGAGCAAATCGGCAATCCGTTGTCCGAATTCAATATTTAACGCAGGTTCTTTGGATGCAACTTGCTGCCGTAGTTCTGAGATTACCTCTTCAGTCTTTTTATGTGTTGAGGCTTTGAGTTGGATCAGGTAATCGCCTTCATTCGGTGGGATTACTCCGGATGCCATACTTATACTTGAAGCCATATTGGTACCGGTACGCCTCATATATGTCAATACATCGGGATGTCTCATTACAACGGTATCTACCTCCCGAAGAATGGCATCAGAGGCATCTAAAGATGTTCCAGGGGGTGAAAGATAATCCAGAACAATTGAACCCTCGTCGAGAACAGGGAGAAATCCTGTATTTAAATGGTTGATCAGCAAAACAGACGAAATACCAAGGGCCAGAATAAAAACAAAAGCAAAAACGGGCTTGTCAAAGAACCAGATCAGCCATGATAGACGTGATTTTTCTTCTGTTACCGCCTTTCTGGTAAGAAATGAATATTTTTTGTGTGGCTTATATCCTAATAACAGGTGAAGAGCTGGCAAACCCAACCAGGTTGAAAGAAATGAACAAACCAGGGTGATCTCCATCGTCAATGTAAGCTCTTTGAAGAAACTGCCCGCAACTCCACTCATCAAGACAAAAGGAAAGAATATTACTATGGTACTCAGTGACGATCCTATCATAGCAGGGAAAAGCATTTTGATTGTTTCTTTGACTACTGCATGCTTGTCCTTATCAGGTTGTTCCTCATGTGTTCGATGGATCTGTTCAATCACCACAATAGCGTCGTCAATGATTAGGCCGATTGATGCTGCTATGGCGCCTAGTGACATTATATTCAGTGTAATTCCAAAAAGATATAGTGCTGTAAATGTCAGCGCCAGTGTAACAGGGATAATAAAAATGACATTCACACTTGACCGGAATGATCGTAGGAAAAGAATAACAACCAGGATTGCTAAAATAAGTCCTTCATAGATGCATTCAAGAACACTGTCTATAGATTTTGAAACAAAAGCTGACTGATCATAATAAGGCTTAAGAATAATTCCGGGAGGAAGTTGTTTTTGGATCTCTTTTGCTTTCTGTTTTACATCTGCTGCAAAATCCAGCAGATTGACTTCTTTCTGTTTGATCAGATCAACGATGACAGCATCACGCCCATTGGCATTGATCCTGATAAACTCCTGTTGTTCTTCTATATCAACCCCTGCAATGTCAGAGAGCCGTATCACCCTGTGCCCGTCATTCCGGATTACAATCTGCTTTAATTCATCAATGGTTTTTATTCTTGAATCTGTGAGTGATAAATAAAGCCGGTGATAATCCGACAATAGTCCGTTAGATTCTACAAAATTTGTATTGCCTAATGCATTTATGATCTGTGACGGTGTGATCCCTAAAGCGATCATCTTATCCTGACTTGGTGAAATAACGAATTCCTTTGTCCGGCCTCCTCTTACAACCACGTTAGAAACACCAGGTATCATCGAAAATTGAGGCCGAACAAAATAAAGAGCTTCTTTTTTTAATTCAACTTGGCCATAAGAATTGCTCTCAAGCGTGTACCCGATAACCGGGTATATACTCTGACCCATGGCTTCCACTACAATATTGACTGTAGGGGGAAGCTGGTTCTTGATCTCTGCGATTCTCGATTCGAGATGAGTCTTTGTGTCCTGGATATCAATATTCCATGTAAAAAATGCTTCGATGGTACAACTGCCCCGGTTCGTACTACTCCTTACTGTCTGAATTCCGTTCACCCTTTTAATTGCAATTTCAAGTGGCTTTGTAACCGTCACCATCATCTTATCCACCGGTTGTTCTCCATTATCCGCTATGACTGTAATTTTAGGAAAAACCACATCTGGGAAAAGAGATGTCTGCATTCTGTGATATGAATAAACTCCTGCCAGTAAAATCATCAGCAAGACGAATATTATAGGCTTGTGAAAGATCCGATAATAGTGGTGTTCCGGCATATGGAGCAGGATGATTTATTTGGAAATCGTTTTCTTTGTTATTTTGACTTTTACTGTATCTCCCAACCCATAATTTCCGGATGAAAGGAAAAGATCTGTAAAGGAAAAAACAGGCGATTTTATTTCGATGTCATTTCCGCTGGTAAAGCCAATTATTACTGGTATTTTTAATGCTATACTGTCATTTGCCATTTTCATCACCCAGAAATTCTGCATCACTTCATCGGCAAGGATACAGGATTTATCCAGCAGGATTGCATTTGGAATGATCCTCTTTATGATCCTGATCTTCGCGATCAGGTTTTCTGGCAGATTCGATTCTCCAACAGGATGTATGATGAAACGCTGGGTTTGTGAACCTGGCGTTATAGAAGGCAGACGTGAGACGATCTGACCCGTTAGGTTTGATCCGTCGGGTAATTCTATATCACAGGAAGAAGATAGTTTAATGAATGAG
>JBEKQA010000162.1:0-7793 GCA_049520195.1 Bacteroidales bacterium | reverse complement strand
AATTTGGATTCATTGAATTCATGCCAAACAGCCCGTCAATTACAAGTCTTTCTTTGAATAGTTGGGTCGAGACTGCAAGATCGATCTCCTGGCCAGGGATATTATTCGATCTGCGATAATCAACCCCGATATTGACATTTTTGGAAACCCTAGACAGTAAAGAGTTAACCTGCCCCATAAAGATTGATAAGGAAGTCGACCCGACATCAACATTGCTGGTCAATGAGCCTTTATTTGATTGGAACTGATTAAACACCAATATATTGAACATCTCCTGATTCATCTGGACTTTGTTGGTAGTATCAATGGCACCGTAAACCAATGAACTTATACTCTCTGTTACATTTGGCAAATTAAGTCCAAAAGAAATATCCGGATTTGAGAGTTGACCCGAAAGCCTGATAACGCACTCAACCGGAATCCGGGTTGATTCATCCCCCTTGACTATATCGCCAAGCGGAACCCTGGTACTGTATATTGCACTCATACTGATGTTTGCATTCGCAGGATCACCTGACCAGGTAATTCTGCTTCCATCCTCAACAGAAAAACTCAATCGCATCAAATTCTTCAACTGGAAATGAAATGACCCTTTCTGGATTATATATGACCCCGAAAGGGTAAACCCACTTGTAGGTGTCATTCCAATGGTCAGGTTACCCGATCCGGTAGCCTTGATGTTGCCCATCTGATCAGGGAAAGAAACCTCAACATCTGCTGACGGGTTGACCTTTATCGCCAATCCGAGGGAAAGTCCTTTAGGGGTCGTTCCCGGGAAAGGTCCTGTTCTGTGCATGGAATCATTCCGGGGGTTGGAGAAAATGATAAAATCGTTCTGTCCGATATCAGCTGCAGAACTGAGTGGAATATGAACATAAGTACCTCCCCCCGTCTGAGCCTTTGCATTGATCGAAATATTATCGGCAGGGCCAGTGATTCTTACATTACCCGTTCCTCTTGCGGTTCCGTAAAAAATATTATTTTGTGTATAGGTATTCCGGAAGACAGAAAAGTCCTCAGGATCAATAGAAAGGTCGAGAGCAATGTCGTGAAAATAATTATGATAGATCTTGCCACTCACAAATGCCTTGTTTCCCAGCGAATCGAAGACAGTAATATGATTAAAATTAAAAGCCGTGCTGTCAATCGTAACTACATCCCCTACTGTATAGGGTATATTGAGATAATTGATCATAAACCCTGCATGATTCAAGTTAAGTTTACCATCCACCATGGGTCTATCAAGTGAACCGGTAACATTGACATCTCCCGAGACTGAACCGCTGAGTTTTGACATGAAACTGGCAACAAAAGGCGATACCATTTTCAGTTTCAGATTTCTTAGCACAAGATTAAAGTTCATGTGATGCTTGGGCTTTGACAGATAATAGCTTCCTTTGAGAGAAAGCGGAATATTTATCCCTTCATTTCCATGGTAATTAATCCTTGAATCAACATCGAATCTTGCCTTTTGATCATCATAAAATACATTGAACTTTGCATCACCAAGAAATTCTTTATTAAATGCGAAGTTATCAATCTCCAAGTCTGACAATATCGTCAGTGAATGCCTGATATTCATAAGGTTCAGGGTACCACTCAGGACACCATCGATGTCTATATCCGGATTCCCCAATAAATAATCAAGATCGGAAATATCTACTTTATGAAACTTCAGCTTGAGTGTATCAAAAGGATGATTGCCTATTCTGCCGTCAACCTGTAATTTCTGATCACCCGATTCAAAAGCAAGATCATGAATCAGGAGAGCAGAACTGTCGATAAGCATTTCATTATCACTGGCAATGGTCCAGTAACGGTGATCAATGTAGGTATGAAATGAAGTCAGTTTTATATGGGTCAGAAGACTGTCCCTGAAGCTTATAAATCCACCGAGGGTACTTTTCATTTTGCCCATACTCCAGAAAAGATCACAGAAAATACTGTCATGATGCAAATTAGAGACAAGGTCCAGGGAATCCATCATAACCAGAGCCGAATCTTTCTTCTCTCCCCTGAATATAAGGAATTTATTGCAACCAGTCTGAATATTCAGATTATCCTGGCGGGTTGTTGCCTTTACGAACCAATTCTTAAAGTGGTTTCCTTTAAAGGTCAGATTCGACGAATTTCCGTTAAGGAAAATTGTCCCCTCATTCTCATTATAATAACCTTCAAAGTGGGTATCCGGCGCTAATCTCAGTGAGGGAATAAAAATTTCCATTACTTGATCCGTATTCTTTAGTTTGACAGTATAATTGACAAGTTGATTCGTAGAAGGATGGTGGTTGATGAGCGAATCATTGAGCTGAAAAGAGGCAAGATAATTTGAAATGAAGGTCGAGAGCGACGGGATCATGTCCTTAAAGTAGAAGTTCCCCGTAAAATCAGCATCCACGAGATCAGAGAGAAGATGATAGGATTTATTGTTTAGAGCATCTCTTGAGGTCATTAGGGACAAATGATTCATGTTTATGGTATGAATTCCCTCACGGTATTTTGCGCTGTCGATCCGTATTGTCCCGTCGATATTATCTATATTGTTCCCGGTAAAATCAGCATTAATATGTGCAGAAAAATCTTCAATGGAATCTCTCCTCAAAATGTTCATTTTATAAAGCTGGGCATGATTCAACTGCATAACAAAATTGAATGCCGGTATGGAGTCTCCCATATCGACAAAACCATTAAAATCCAGGTTTAGGTTCCTGTCATCTACATTCATACTGCCTGTATATTTCTTGTCCTCCAAGCCTCCCTGTATAGTGATGTGACGATAAGTATAGTTATTAAGACTGACCGAGTCAATCCAGACATTCATAGACACAATGGCATCCTTG
Source organism: Bacteroidales bacterium (assembly GCA_049520195.1). Taxonomy (GTDB): domain Bacteria; phylum Bacteroidota; class Bacteroidia; order Bacteroidales; family FEN-979; genus FEN-979. The sequence continues at coordinate 4,953 of JBEKQA010000162.1, read as the reverse complement.
AGTATAAAGCTCCTGCCATTCAAATCAGCCCGTAGCGTTATAGGGCCTAGCATTTTTTTCGATTTAAAAAGCTGACCCAACTGCAATCCTGTCACATCTGCTTCTCCGTTATACATCAGACCTTTCAATCCCTTCTGCTTCCTGAGAGTGAGATCAGTTTTTAGTTCCCCTATATCAGTATGAAGCTCCGCATTGGCAACAAAATCGTTATAGAACCCGGTAAAATTTCCTTTCAGGTTTAAATTTCCTGCATTCTTCAAAAAAGGCGGCAGTTCGAGATTTTTGCCATCAATCGGGAGATTCAGCGAGTGAATATCCTCCTCATTGGTTGTCAATTCCTTAATATTCAGATCCACGAACGTTTCTTCTACATTTGGCAGCCCGTTCGCATGGATGTTGCCTAAAAACTTTGTTTTAGTCCCGTAAGCGATCTTGAAATCCCTGGTACTGAAATTGCTGACAGTTCCCTTTATATTCCCCTCAATCTTAAACCGGTCTTTCATAATGTATAAAACCGGTGCAAAAGCCCCAATATCCTGTAGGTCCAGAAAAGTAGGATTGATAGAAGCCTTGATACGGACTTTATTCAGAAAATCAGTATAAGCATCCCAATGGTCATATAAAAAATCAAAGGTCAGATCAAGGTCACTGTGATTGGTCTTCAACTTCAGCTTATGGGCTTTCAGGAAGGCAGAACTTACCTGAAAATTTCCGCTCAAGGAGTGAACTGAAAAACCCGAACGCTCTGTTGCCGAGAGTCTTTCAATCCTGCCATCTATTGTATCACCATCGGGATGTAAATCCCTGATCAGAAGATTTATATCCTTGACATCTATATTAGTATAGTCCATCCCAATATAGGTATGAGGTTTATTCTCATCCTCATAATGAAAGCGGGTCGAGACCAGTTCAACCTTTGAAGCTAATAAGTGCCACCCAGGGCCTTTGGATGTTACAGTTTTTTTATTTGAAAGTGCTGGAGTAAAAAAGTCAATCAGAAATTGCAGGTTAAGAACGCTGTCACCCCTGTGTGTGACAAGTTGGATAAGGCCTTTTTCAATGTATATGCTCTTAACATTAAGTATTTTTTTTGAGAGGCTGAATTTCCCGGGGCGAATACTGAGTTTATGAGCCGAAAAAATATCCGCATGGTGCTGGTCACGGATATAGATATCGTCAACAGTAAGTCCATGGCTGAGAGATATTTCAAAGCCTCTGATCCTGATATCAGTATGCAGTCTGACCGACAGGTAATGCGATGTAATCCTGGCTGAAAGTGTCTGTATCCAGGGATCCCGGAAAACAACGTAACTGGTTGTTATAAAAGAGATCAGCACAACCAGCGAATAGATCAATATTTTTGTGACTCTTTTTATGGTAATTTTGTATTTTAAATTAATAGACAGATTCACCACTTACAAACATGATATACATTCTGGGCATCGAGTCTTCCTGTGATGATACATCTGCAGCCGTGACTGCAGATGATCACATTCTTTCAAATGTGACCGCTAATCAGGAAGTACATAGAAACTTCGGTGGTGTGGTACCTGAATTGGCTTCAAGAGCACATCAGCAGAATATTATCCCTGTGATCCAGACTGCAATACAGAAAGCAAATATAAGTAAAAATCAGCTTTCAGCCATCGCTTTTACCAGAGGCCCCGGCTTGCTGGATTCCCTGCTTGTCGGAATATCCTTTGCGAAAACACTGGCATTAGGGCTCAGGATTCCAATCATTGAGGTTGATCACCTGCAGGCACATGTCCTGGCCCATTTCCTGAGAGATAGAACCAGCACAAAACCTGTTCCTGTTTTTCCATTCCTGTGCCTGACGGTTTCAGGCGGACATACTCAGATAACAGTAGTAAAAAGCCCGTTTGACTTCCATGTCATCGGAAGAACCATCGATGATGCTGCCGGCGAAACCTTTGACAAAGCCGCCAAAATAATGGGACTTCCTTACCCGGGAGGCCCGGTGATCGATAAATACGCAAAAGATGGCAACCCAAATGCCTTCCGTTTTTCCAAGCCTAATATACCAGGACTCGACTTTAGCTTCAGTGGATTAAAAACTTCAATTCTTTATTTCCTGAGGGATCAATTAAAGAAGGATTCCGACTTCATTGAAAAAAATAAAGCCGATCTCTGCGCATCCATTCAGTTGGCCATAGTTGATATTCTTCTTCAAAAAGTAAAAGCAGCTTCCGATCTGACCGGTATTCATGAGATTGCAATTGCCGGGGGTGTCTCTGCCAATTCTTCTTTGAGAGACACTTTGATGAAAGCTCAGGAGGAATATAAATGGAATATATTCATCCCAAAACTCGAATATTCAACTGATAATGCAGCAATGATCGCTATCACAGGATATTTCAAATACCTGAATAATGATTTTGCAGATTTTTCCGCTGTCCCCTATGCACGCAGTTCGATCTGACCTTGACGCAATGCCAGATATAATTATTTGGTTGGAAGGACCTCAAGTTTCTCATCCTCGGTAAAGATGAATGTTTTTGTAGCAGGGTTATAATGAAGGTATCCCAGGATATCAATGCCTTTGGGCATGTTAAAGGCAATATATTGATTCATAAAGTAATCAAAGATATAATTGGCATTTCGCCTGCCCGAATATGAGGCCAGGTCATAAATATCAGCAACTTTCAGAGAATCAATTTTATATCGGTACTTAAGGTCACCTGTAAAACTGTTTACGAGAAAATTGCCTGCAAAAGCATCCGAAGCCGTAAAGCTGGAATAAAGAACTGTTTTTACCGGTCTATACGATCCGTATTTATGTAACTCGAACCACGAAGAGGCATCAACTGCATTCAAATCAAACCTTTTATAAAAGGTGGAATCTCCAACTTCCTGTGAATCCTCATACGGATCAATGTATTCATCAAGCTGTTCCTGCGACATGTTTACAACATAGGCCTGTGGCTCTTTCCGCAAAATGGTATCGACATTGCCATCAATATATACCCTGAATCCTATTTCCCTGAGCTGGTCAATAAATGAATTGACGTATTTATCCAGGTAGGTCGAATCATCAACATATTTAACAAATTGACTGCTGGCAGCCAGGGCTGAATCCTGCTGGGCATTGGTCAATGAATCAAACCCGGGAATTTTTTCCCCTTTGTGATTAAATTTATACACCATCGGAGGCGGCAGCACCTGAACACAGAACTGGGGCGCCTCCTTAAGGAACTCCTTACCCAGTCTTTTCTCTATGGTGCACGACGGGAAAGCCATTATAAGCAGCAATCCTGGCAATAATATGTGAACTAGTTTTTTATACAATTTTCAGGTCTAAATATTGTGAATTAATTATTCCATTTTTTATTCTTCTTTTTGCAACAGTTTGTGTCCGAATGCTTTCCCGTACTCAAAGCATCTATCAAGATTAACTTTATGAGGAGTGAATTTCACCGAAAGTCCCTCATCGAACAGCTTAAATTTCAAATTGATGAGATTTGCATTAATCAGTTTTGTCGCTTCCCCGCTCCAGCCATAGGAACCAAAAGAAGCTGCCAACTTTCCCTTATCCCTGATTGGATTTGCAACCGCAAATACCTGGTATATTGGCAACAAAATATTCTGATTGAATGTCGGACATCCAAGAATGACAGCAGAAGAATGGATCAGCTTATTCTCAACTTCTGTAATATCCATCCTTTCAATATCACACAGGTCGACTTCAATGGAACCTGTCTGCCTGATGCCGTCTGCAATGGCTGAAGCCATTTTCGCAGTATTCTGGTATGCTGAGACATAAGCCAGGAGAACTGTAAACGGGACTGGAGATTTTAATGCCTCCCGTGCATATTGCTCTGAAAGATCGATATATTCCTGCCAGTTTTTACGTAATACCATTCCATGCCCCGGACATATGGTTTGTATATCCAATGGGCGGATCTTTTCAATTGCCTGGATCATGAATTTACTATAAGGTTTCATGATCACATCAAAATAGAATCTGAAAGCATCACGAAAATCTCCTGCCAGATCGTTGAACAATACCTCGTTGCAATAATGTTCCCCGAAAACATCACAGGTGAAAAGTATCTGATCTTCCAACAGATAGGTGAACATAGAATCCGGCCAGTGAAGGTTCGGAGCCCCAAGGAATTGTAATTTTTTATTTCCCAGGTCCAGGGATTGGCCGTCTTTAACAACTATGTTGCGGAAATCACAGCCGACCAGGTCCTTAAGGTACCTGATTGCATTACCGGAACCGACTACAGTGGCTTTGGGGGCAATCTCCAGAAGCTTTGCCAGGCATCCTGAATGATCCGGCTCTGTGTGGTTTGCAATTATATAGTCAATCTCTGAAGGATCTGTTACTTTTTTAAGTTTTTCCATGTAGGTGTCCCAGAAGGGCTCTTTTACTGTCTCTATAACAGTCTTCTTATCAGCATTAATAAAATAAGAATTATAAGTCGTTCCATATCTGGTCTCCATGACTACATCGAAAATAACAAGGCCCGGGTCAAGAACACCGATCCAACTTACATCCTCACTGATATTTATAACTTTCGTATCCTCCATTATTCTGAAATATTCCCTTTCTTTTATTTATATTTTCAAACCTTTGATCTAAAGCGGAAGTTCCATCTGCAAAGCATCCCCTTCATCCTCCTTCTTTTTATCTTCGTCAGTATCTCCAGTGTTTTTCGCTTTTCTTCTTTCACTCTTCACTGCAGGCTTTTCTTCTTTTATCTCCACCTTTTCTTTCTTAGTTTCTGCTTCTTCATGTTTAAGTTCCAGGCCCTCATTCTGAACTTCCTCATCCCTGATTTCCTCCACTTCTTCATCCGGTAGAATTTCCTCCTGAATGGATTCAGCAGGAATGGGTTCCAGAAATTCGACCTTCTTCACAGCATGAGATGAGATCCTCTTCCCTTTTGCCTTTATACCCTTGACCCCGATGTACTCATGTACTGTGAT
>JBEKQA010000161.1:0-7898 GCA_049520195.1 Bacteroidales bacterium | reverse complement strand
AGGAAATGGACGATGCAGATCAGAAACTGGGGTCAGATTGTTAACCAATTTGTTATTAATTTTGAAGATCGATGCCGAATTTAAATGCAGTTACCGTTTACACAAAATTCTTCACACCCTCTTATTTATAGCTGATTTTGTAAAAGATGATAAAGAAATTAGTGTCATTGTCTCAAATCCAAGTGATTTATAGGGATTTATAGCTAAAAAATCATTTGTCGAGTATCTACTATAAAGATTAACATTCCCTCCTATAATCAGTTCATTCGTGTCAGTGGTTTTTCTCTCTAATTCCAGATATTCAACAACCGACTTAATCATGTGTAGTGAATCTCTCATCATCGTAAGAGCAAAACCATAGGTGTCACTGCCTATTCCTGCATAATCCACTGGATATCGAAATCTTTTAATCTTCACTACGCCATCACTATTAATATGGTCAATTCTATTAGTTTGTAAATTATTTTGATCATAATAATAAGCTACTGAATCCTTTACAGGGTTTAGCCCATTATTATCTAATGTGGTAGTGGTCTCTGAATAAGGATAATTCCAACCCGAGTAAATGAAATAAGGCTTGATGCTTAGCTGCGTGAAATATTCATCATCCATACCTACTGCCTTCTGAAGGATTCCAACTTTGACACCACCTATACTTGCAAAATTATTATTAGACCAACGATAAGTATACTGATACAAGTTGGTTTTTATTTCTCTTAAATGATTCTGATTATCGAATGTTTCTTTATTTGTTTCGAAGCCTCTAATGTATTCAAGACTTGTTTTCGGCGCAAACGGAAACTTATCACTTCCTATGTCATTTGCAAATGAATATGAATGAATGATTTTTCCATTTTCACCATTTTCCCCTAATAGTTCTGTCACTTGAGGATATCCAACATAACTTCCTTTAGTCATCCCTTGAAGAAAAACAGGTGTCGAGAATCTCATAAGATATGTACACGGTTCTACTGAATGAGCACCTCCTCCCCAAACTTGATCGGTTAAATTAGTCGTAACATAATTATAAGCTGGAAGCTGACCCAACAGAACCCCTGTGGATATATTCATTGCTGTGTCCCATCTGTACACAAACCGATGAATAATTGTATTTGTCCCATCAAATGAAGAAATTCTTTTAATCCTAATCCCTCCTCCAAATTGATAGTGGAGAGTGTCATGAATTATTGCGGTATCACAATTTTGCCATGAGGCTACAAGTTGAGCGGTTTGATTTGTATCGTCTACATAAGCATAGAGTTGATAATGTCCAAGAGGTACCCAGACATTTTGAGTCGAAGAAGTAAATCCGTTGGTACCCGCCACCCATTGATAAACAATTTGGTAATTCGTTTTTCGAACACCGACATAAGCTGCAAGGGCATCGTCTCCTCGACCCGCACATTTAGAAGCATCCATAGAAAATAGGATATATTGGCCATGGTCAACATAAAGATCAGAAACTGCTGTGTCATTCTGAGCATCAAGACATTTATGTGTAGCATCAGTAAACTCATCTATGTAGAATATTGTGCTTACAGCAGAATCTTCAACCAATCCAAAATCTTTAGATTCGAAATCGAAGTTAGTATACCCTTTTGTTGGATATGTAATTTTTTGTAGAGTTCCAAAAGTAACTTTTGAAGTATCGACCTCACGGTTGCCTCCGGAAAGAAGTTGTCCTCCATAAATCATCTGCGGAATTAATGAGGAATTATTTTTCCCGTTATAATATCCCCAGTGATCTTGCCCTTTGTTTGCTCTGCTTGGCACGTTATTTCGATTATAATATGCTAATGAATATGTTTTCTTCAATCCTTGATTTTCTTCTTGGACGCTGTCAAGCCATAATCTTTGATTTACGGTACTGTAATAAAAATGAAATCTTCTTATGGTATCTAAAGTAAACCGGTCAACAATTGAAATTTTACTTAAACATTTTTCCCCAGCAACTTCGCCTGGCGTATAATTATGAAAAATAATTTCGGATATTGCCGTAGTGATCTTCTTCAACTTTCTTGTATAAACATTTCGTTGAATTTGACACGTTTTAAAATCGTCAGAAGGACAAGGAGGTATATATTGGTTTACGGTTAAGGAAAGGAGGTGCGAAGACGTTTCGGATTCTCCAAGAGGATATGCAACCGTCTCAAGGGAATCAGGATCGTACTCAAAAGTTACTGTATCACCTTTGGAGGGCGATATGATCTGTTTCATATACCAAGTTGAATAATAATCAGGGTCAGGTACATTGTCGGCACACTGATCCATGTCTGTCATTTCAACTCCATTATAGGAGTTATCCATCGAAGTGTTACCAAAAGTATAATTATATCCATCATCTGTAGTTATATTCCAATAATAAATAGAATAAGCATCATGTCCATATGAGATTTTATAATTCTGCCACGGAGAGAAATAAATTTTTCGATTACCAGAGGAATCTATATGGAATGAAAAGTCTCCTGAATGTCCACAAAAGTTATATGAAAAAATGTCGGGTTCAAGATCTATCTCACCCTCCGCTGCCTTCAAAAACAAATCAAAAGGGAGATTATATAATTCACTTGTGTTCGACGGATTATCTGGAATATACTTACCTTCACTCAAATATCCTAAATCACTTATCTCATCTTGTAATCCGCGAAGAGTCCTTGTAATTGCTCCTACTCCTTGTAAAGACCATCCTAATCCGACCCATCCGGCAAAATCATTCACCTTTAAACCGGATGCATTATAACTTAAAGAAATCGGGAAACTTATTTCTCTGCTTTTGACTGTCCAAATAGGGATATTTATATCTACTTGTCCTGCATACAGATTTGTACTTACATCACCGAATACTCCTAAGGACGCTGCATTGGCGCTTGGAGGTGTCGTATTCCTCAGGCTGAATGGATTTAAATAATTATAATTATTATCCTGACAATGACCTTTTATACAGATAGAGAAAATTAAAAAAAGTACAATGGTTGTAGTCGTTATCCTTGATTTCATAAGGTATGGTTTGAGCATTCTTAAATTTGTATAAATATTTAACTCATTTCCTTAGATTTGAATGAACTACCTTCATCTAAAGTGAGATTATTCTTTTATGATTTTAACAATCGTTAGAGAATTGTTTGATTTTATCCGAATATAATAAAAGCCAGGTGATTTATCAGATAAATCCAAAACTTCTTGGACAGTATTTAAATTATCTTTTGTAAAGATTGCTCTGCCACAATAATCAAAAACTTCTATTGAATTAATATAATCGGAAGCAGCTATTAATGTGCAATAAACTTTTCCAGTTGACGGATTAGGGTAGACAAGAAACCTACTAGAGGAAGTAGAATCCATGATGTGAGCAGCCAATAATGATTTTAATCTATGGTCACTTATAAGAATCGAGTCCGTTGCCTTGCATCCATATTCATTCGTCACAAGGACTTTGTATTTACCTTCTTTGGACACTTGCAAATATTCACCGCCATTAATTGTGTCATTCCACAGATAGGATTGATAGCCTGAACCGGCATCAAGAATGTAAACTACGGAATCCTTAACGTAAACAGTGTCTACAGTTATATTTACATGAAACTTAAAACATTTATCGGAAAACTTAAGAAGAAAAATGTCTTTGTTGCCATTTGAGGGAATCGAATAATCTTGATTTTGAAAGTTGGTCAATAGGTTTGTACGGTAAGTTCCAGTTACAATTAAATCACCATCTTTAACAATAATGTTTCTGCCAAGTGCTTCAGAAGTACTATTCAACTGATATTTGTCCATGAACCTACCTGAGGAATCATATTTCCCTATGAAAATATTATTAAAGCAAGAATTTGAAACCACTGAATCAAAATTTTCCAGTTGATTTCTACTCATAAAATAACAGCATCTTTTAAAAGTTCCACAAACAAAAATATTTTTTTCTGGGGTCAAATAAATCGCATTAGAGCCGTCATCACCAATTCCACCGATTGGATTAATCCATTTGACTTTCCCCGTATTATTCAACGCTGTCACAAAAGCATCTTGATTGCCGTGAGACTTAACATGGTAATTATCAAACACGGTACTATCGGTAAAATATCCGGTTGCATAAATATTGTCTTTATCAGCAGTCAATGATGATATCTCTTCATCATTTCTCCCACCATATCTTTTCAAATCTAACAAATTACCGGAAGTATCATAGCGGAGAAGCAAAGCATCTTTCTTTCCATGAGAAATTAAGCTTCTATTACCTTGAACTAATGTATCTTCAAAAGATCCACCTAGAAATATATTATTGGAACTGTCAATAAATATCGTGTTAACGGTCTCAGCTTTTTTACCACCAATAGTTGATACCCACTGTATCTGACCTGAACTATTCTCTCTTAACAAAAATATGTCTGTTGATCCCTTCGAAAGATAGTTCTGACCGTTGATGTATAAAGTATCAAGAAAGTTTCCGGCTAGATAGATCATTCCTGAAGTATCTATTGCCAATTGACAATTTGATAATTGATTATGTTTATCAAGCTTTTTAATCCATAATTGATTTCCTGATGGACTGAATTTTGCAAAGAACTCTGAATAAAAAAAATTTGTCACCATACTATTTGTCCCAGATCTTGCTTTCTTTTGAAAATATCCGACAACATAACTGTTACCATGTTTATCAACAACTACTGATGTAATATTGTCATTTAACGTTCCTCCAATTTGCTTTACCCAATTGATATATCCCTCACTGTCCGCTTTTGCTAGGAATCCATCAAAGTAGCCATATGTTCCTAATCGAGTTGTCCCAAATGAAATCGAATCACCAAAGCTCCCGACTAGGAACAGGTTTTTATTGTTGATCACTGATTCATTAAGAACATCATTCCCCTTTCCACCAAAATGTGTCAGTAAGACTTGGAAATTTGACTGTGCTGATGATTCGACTGAAAATAAGAGTAATCCAATTTGACTCAGACCGAATATTAATGTCAAAAAAGTCTTGAAGAAGTTGAGAAAATGCCTCATACAAATATTGGTTTACAATGAATAATAAATATTAGCAAAGCAAAATTTTGTTATTGAAGGTTCATGTCGATTCGATTTTATTTCGATAGTTAGTGGAATTTAAAAATAGATTGTCGTGAATGAACCTCTGAACACATATTCAAATATTTGATTAAGAGTCTAATATCAACTGAAACTTATTCAAATGGTTCTTCTTAAATTATTTTAGTCGAAAAATTCGTTTTCTATGGATTAATAAGATATGAAGAAATTATAATTATTAAACTTACGCCGTTGTAAAAATATAAGACTAATAGTTAAAAGTCAATTGCGGATTCCCGTAAAATACAAAAATATGATAATTAATTACATAAGTTATATTGTTATGTAATTTACCTTAACGTAACACGCCAAATAATATCAACATAACATAAGTAAATATATTGATATGAACAAATTTTCATCCGCACTCATCTTTGGAGACTTTGTTTTTCTTCCTATGACTTATCCCTAAATTTTTTCAGCTCGTTTTTTTTTATTTGATTTTTCAAGTGATTCTGGTTGATCATCATTATCCAATTCTTTTTCTTCATTTCTGACGCCTTTTTCAATGATTTCTTTCACCATCGATGGTTTCTGCTCTGATGTTTTTGAAGCGTCACTTCCGGTGCAATCCATAGGTGGGTTAATTTTGTGAGTGACCTGATTTTATCTCGTAATGCCTCCAGCATCCGATATCTCTCATCCCAATTATTCTTGAACTCCGAAAGGGATCCTTTTTAATTCTTCCGCAAAGGAGGCGTAAAGTTCCGGATCCTCATCCACGTGGATATTTATAAAATGATGAATAGCATGCTCAACTTCTGCTACCTTTGTTTTCTGACGCTTCCCTGTATTTACATGCTCAAAGAATGCTAAGTCCATGATGGAGATGGGTGCCACCTTGATTTCGATTCCAGGGGATTGCAAGAATTCATTAGTAATTCTCCTGAGTTTTTCCGAAATACCTTTCATTTTTCTTTTAACAATAATATGACGGCCTGCAAAAAAATAATGATTATTTATTTGCAGGCCACCATATTAGAGCATTATTTTTGTCGAATAGATTACCATCCAACGATTGCTATGTTTGAAGGATAAATATAATCATTCGGATCTGGGAAAAGAGGACCTGAGTATCCGCCTCTATTCAAATGTGAGCCAAATGGGTCTTGATCTCTGACAATTATTATACCTATAAGATAACCGGAGGCATCAATTGTCATACCATAAAAGACATTTTGAGGACAAGTATAAACTGTTCCAGGGTAGACTGTTCCTAAATTATAAACAGTCGAACACAATAAAGTTTTGTTATGGTTAGTCAAAATCTCCCAAGCCACATAAGTGTGATTCGATCCATTATAAGTATTATCTGTAAATTTATATTGAAATGACGTTGCAGTCAGATTGATTTGCTGAGCTTGAATTGACGAATTCAAACTAAATAGCATCGTAAACAGAACTAAAGTCAAAAATATTTTTTTCATAATACGAGGTTTTAAACATTAATAATATATTTGAATGATAAAGAAAAATAATTGAATCTAACAAAGTTGTTTATCTAATCTTGCTTTTTATTGTAAAACAAGCTTTAAAAAAATGTGTCTTTAATTCCCTTATAGCTAAAACTATCAAGCAGCCATAAGGGAAACCTCTCGTGGTTATTCTTCCTCAATAGCTGGAGTGTAATCTTAACTTGTGATTTTCTCACAACAAGCAATAAAATTAAACGGTCAGATAACCGACTATGCATTTCAGAAGATCCAATATCTTGATAATCATAATACAATAAATATTTCATTAATTGAATAAATACGAGAAATAATAAAATCTTTTCCACTATTCCTTTGCTGATATCCATTGTTATATGATCTATCTTAATGATTTCTTCATAGTATTATTGATTCAGATTAATTGATGCGAGTAATTATTAAAATTTATATACCCTGTATAAAGCCAATCATTAAATATAGAATATTTTACAACCTGACGCTGATTTTAGCCGAGACCATCATGAATTACAATGTCTTTTCCAAATTATGTCCAACTATTTAAGGGGCTAAGACACTTTCTCATAAAATATTGTTTCATTCTTTCACCCACTTCCCCTTCTCGATGACCTTGCCATTGAAGATTATTTGCCAGACATAGGTTCCTGATTGGAGAGGTTGAGCGGTTAATGTCATCTTTATTTTATTCAGGGTTTTTGCAATAATTTGTTTCCTTATATGGAATGGGACAAATAATAATTCTAAATAAAATTGATATTGATCACAAAACTAACAAGATCATCCTCAAGTATGTAAATTGTCATACTATTATAAACCAGGCCTTTCCGGCTATAGATCCTCATTGATTAAATCTCCCCCACTCATTATCTTAATTTTGAGGGCTAAGGTAAAACCATTGAAAATACCAGTCAAGAGAAGATATCCGTAAAAAATCAGTGCGGATTTCCGGAAAAATTGATATTATTAAATTTTCAAATGGGTTGATATAAAGCTGCTTAAAGAAATGATTGTGGTGTGCATTTGCACACCACAACAAGGGATGAACCATTACATAACCTTGTTATAGAGAAAAAATCAAGGAGGATTGTAAGAATTATAAGACGGAAATTACGTGTGTATTCTATTTATTTACAATGTTTATAAATAAAGGGTATCTCTAAAAACTGATTGTTAATAAATACTTAGTTATCAACATATTGCGTATTAATAATTTGCTTATTTTTGAAATAAAACGACAAATGCGCAATAAAAAATCTCGTGGTCTATTTGATGATCAATTTCGTCTTGATAAGATTAGTAAACTGAAGGATCCATTGGAAAAACTGAATCGATACATAAACTGGGAAGACTTCCGTAGCATTATTG
>JBEKQA010000160.1:0-7923 GCA_049520195.1 Bacteroidales bacterium | reverse complement strand
ATTCTCAATCTGGCGGGCTGCACCAAAGAACCTTTTGGGTTTCTGAAGTTCATTTGCCTCAACACCACCGGAAAGAACTTTCCCGGAGGCAGGAGCAACAGTGTTATACGCACGTGCCAGCCTCGTTATAGAGTCGAGAAGGATAACAACATCATGACCGCATTCTACAAGCCGTTTCGCTTTCTCAAGCTCAATATTGGAAATCCTGGCATGGCGCTCAGCAGGCTCATCAAATGTCGATGAGATGACCTCTGCTTTTACACTGCGCTGCATATCAGTTACTTCCTCAGGTCGCTCATCGATCAGGAGGACGATCATATAAACTTCCGGATGATTGAAAGCAATGGCATTGGCAATATCTTTAAGCAACACCGTTTTACCCGTCTTTGGCTGGGCAACAATTAACCCTCTTTGTCCGAATCCGATCGGAGCAAACATATCAATGACCCGTGTCGACAGGGAATCCTGGGGATGACCGGTCAGCTTGAACTTTTTCATCGGGAACAATGGCGTGAGGAAATCAAAAGGAATACGGTCACGCACTTCTTCAGGAGTGCGCCCATTGATCAGCTCTACTTTTATGAGTGGAAAATACTTTTCCCCCTCTTTCGGTGGTCTGATCGTCCCCCTGACTGTATCTCCCGTCTTCAGCCCAAAAAGCTTGATCTGGGATTGCGATACATAAACATCATCCGGTGAATTCAGGTAGTTATAATCCGAGGACCTCAAAAACCCGTAACCGTCAGTCATGATTTCAAGAACCCCTTCCGTAACTGTAATTCCTTCAAACTCAAAAGTGTATTCCTCACGGCGCTTTTCAGGAAATTTCTTATGATAATCTTTGTGCCGCCTTTCTTCAGACAATTCTTTCTCTTCAACTTGCGGAGCAGGTATAGGCTCAACATTCTCAACAGGTTCTATATTTTCAATAGATTCAACCTTTTCAATGATCGGGATCTCGGCGTCTCCATTTTTCTCATATAATGGAACATCTTGCTCAACAGACATCTCTGTACCATTCCCAAATTCAAAAGGTTCCGGTGGATTCAAAGGAATATTCTGCTGGTCTTCTATCACCTTTTCTTGGGATGGCTCGGGAAGAGTGTTTGAATCATCTTCCGAACTTTTAGCAGTATAATCGTTGAACCTTGGAATAATATGCTCTTGGGGAACAGGTGCCTTCTCTAATGGTTTAGGTGCAACCTCCTCAAACTTTTTTATGATATGATCCGGTGTAAGATTGGTGGATGCGGCAAGCCTTGGTTTCATAGGGGTTCTCTGTCTGCGGGGACGAAATTCCTTTTTTACCGCTTTCTTTTCCTTATCAAGAAGTTCTTGTGATGGATTTAAGGCCTGTTGATCCAGGATTTTATAGATGAGCTCCTGCTTAGTGTACTTGTCAGCTCTGGAAATGTTTAGTTGTTTTGCTATTTCTTTGATCTCGTCCAGTTCTTTGCTGTCGAGTGATAAGATATCATACATCTGATTAAAATTTAATAAGAATAAATTTGGTTGAGATAAAGTGGTAGTAGATCAATAAATAAAATTGTTTTTGGAATACCAGGTTGAAAACAATGATTGGTTGAATTCTTTTACGACTGAATAATGTCAAATGAAAGTCACGGGAACAAAATACGGCACAAAGATATAAAATAAAACACGAAAGTCAATAATTTATTTTGTCTTATTCTTCCATTGCCGAAATCTTTTCTAATTTCGCACTACTTTTAATTTCAATTGAAAGAATCTTTTGCATCTTAAAATTATCATATTATGATACAACGTATCCAAAGCTTTTATCTTCTTATAGTTGCTATTGCTTGTACGCTCTTGTTTTTCTTCCCCATGATCGACTATTTAGATCCCCTGAGAGGAACTTATAAATTGTTTGCTACAGGTATGAAATCTTATGCTGACCTACCGGGCATTATCTTTTTCTGGGAGACTTCCCCGTTACTTATCCTGGTCTGTGCTTCCCTTATTTTAGCTGTCATTGCTATTTTCTTGTTTAAGAAACGGAATCTCCAGCTCAGGTTGGTCAACATTAATAGTTTTATTAATATACTCTTGATAGGACTGGTTTTTCTTCTGTATAGTAGAATCTTTGAACATCGTCTTGGTATCCCTTCAATGTACCAGTTCGGGATGTACATTCCGTTGATCTCATTGATTTTCCTTGTACTTGCAAGCAGGGCCATCCGTAAGGATGAAGAACTTATAAAATCATCAGACAGACTCAGATAGACCTGGCTTTCCTGCGTCTTTCCAGCTTGAGACTGTATCAAGGTATCCCTTAATTAGTTGCTCTTTTGCCAAACGGAGATAAAGATGGGTCAAAGAAAAGCTGCCTTCTTCTTTGATCAGTGAAAAAATCTCTGGATTAAGCATTTGTATTCCACTAAAACCAAGCATCTCAGTATCCCCAACCGGCTCAGCTGAGAGAATTTTTGCACCTGTTTTCAGGTTGGTCCAGCCGCAAAGTCGATGTTCCTGGTCAAAAAGAAAATACCGTGAAGTCTCTCTCTTCCTGACTACCAGCGATGCAAGAGCCTTTGAACTATAATGATATTCCTTCAGTGCGTTAAGATTGAGGTCAGAAATAACATCTACATTCCTGACAAAAAAGGGCCCCTCGTCACCAAAGAACCAGGCAGCCTTCTTCAAACCTCCGCCTGTATCCAACAATTGCTCTTTCTCTTCAGAGATGGAAATAGTTAAGCCAAAGTTTTTATGCTCAGCAAGATAAGTAATGATCTGGTCTGCGAAATGATGAACATTGATGATGATATCCCTGACTCCATATTCAGCAAGGTGCTGAATGGCCATTTCAAGTAAAGTCTTCCCCTCAACTTTTACAAGTGCTTTAGGAATAGTATTGGTAAGGGGTCTTAACCTTGTTCCAAGCCCTGCAGCAAGGATCATCGCCTTGGTGTGTATATTTTGGTCTGTTCTCACAACATTTCGTGGTTTTCTTTCAGCCCTGTGTGCTGAAGATCAATGGTCACATCATATTTTGAGAGTATGTATTTAGCTAATTCGTTTGCACAATAAACCGATCTGTGCTGCCCCCCTGTGCATCCGAAATTCACAGCCAGATGAGTAAATCCCCTTTCAATATATCTTCGGATACTTTGATCCACTAATGAACAGGCATGATTTAAAAATTCACCGACTTCTTGCTCCTTCTCAAGAAAAGCCTTCACTTCAGGATCATTGCCCGTAAGTGACTGAAATTCCTCATACTTACCGGGATTAGGTAAAGCACGGCAATCAAATACAAACCCACCTCCATTCCCGCTTTTATCTTCAGGAATACCTGTTTTAAAAGAAAAGCTTGATATTTTGATAGTCAACTGGGTGCTGCCAGATTTATAGGAACGGAAGATCGGATTGGCAATGATCTTCTCAAGAACATTCTGAAGCATTGGTAACCCTTCAGGAATGACCTTCTTCTCCAATAAGTACTGTAGATTTGCTATCGCATAAGGTATGCTCTTCAGGAAATGCGGCTTATTCTCATAATACCCACGGAACCCGTATGTTCCCAGCGCCTGTAGGATGCGGATCAGGACAAAACCATAATAGTACTGATAAAATAATACTCTGTCAACCGGATTATATGTTTCCAGGACATCCAGGTAATATTCTGATAACAGCTCCCGTGTATGTTCGGGGATGGCAGCTTTGGCATCATATAATAGCGAAGCAATATCATACTGAAGAGGGCCTTTCCTTCCACCCTGGTAATCAATAAACCATGGCTCTCCCCGGACAATCATGATATTCCTTGACTGAAAATCACGGTACATAAAATAATCAGCTCCCGCTGACTGTAAGAATTCGACCAGGTTATGAAAATCATCCTCGAGTTTTTGTTCATCAAAAGACACCTTCGCCAACTTGAGAAAATAGTATTTAAAATAATTCAGGTCCCACATCATAGATTGCCGGTCAAACACCTGACGGGGATAACATTTAGAGTAATCCAGGTATTTCTCCGTCTCAATCTGGAACATAGGTAAGAAGTCGATAACCTGTTTATAGATCTTTATCAGATTTTCAGGAAAATCCTGTTCATCTCGCCGTAATCCTGACATTTGATTAAATAAAGTCTTATCTCCCAGGTCGCTGATAAGATAATACATCCCGGAAGCATCGGTTGCCAGTAATTGTGGTACAGGAAGACCAACTTTCCCGAATGACCGTGTAAAGGAGAAGAAAGCTTCATTCTCTTTCCTGTCTTCATTGAATGCTCCAATTATCGTTTGCTCTCTCCCGCTTATTCTATAATACTTCCGGTATGAACCCGATGCAGGAAGAAAACTAATGTGCTCAGGTTCAGCTCCCGCCCACCTCAGGTATAAATGCCTTATTGATCTTTCCACTAGTTCCATCACTTCTTTATATTGTTGTTCGTTTATAGAACCTCTATTACATTAACTTCCGGTTCGATAAATACAAGATATTTTTTTACTTCTTTATACCCCATCTCACTTAAAAGTTTGCCATAGAGGCTGATCTGTTTTTCTTGTTCTTTCTTTGGCTTCCCTGTTTTAAAATCTAGCACTATTATCTCACTTTCTTTAATAATAACCCTGTCAGGCCTGTAAACATGACCGTCTTCTCGCAGGATTTCGGCTTCGGTCTTAACATCATTATCCGGCATAAAAAACGGATGGATCAGCTGGTTTGACAATACTTGTCGCACTTTGACATGTAATTGTTCCTTCTGTTTTTGATCGATCAAACCTTCATCAACCATTTTTATTAGGACTTTCTCCTCTTCCCCGGACTTTAATATCCGTGAAAAAACTGTATGAATCAGGTTTCCCCAGACAAAGTTCTGTGCAGGATTATCTATATCCCATGAGTCCGGTGCACTGGCCCTGACAAGAACTTTCTCACGCCAGTCTATGCTCAATAAGGATTCCAGTGATCTTTTCAAAACTTTTTTATCATCCTCTTTCGCCTGGTGAGAGCCAGAGGTCCCAAAGTCATATATTCCTTTTCCATCTACCCAGCTTCCTGATTGTTGAAGGTAATACATAAAGAAAGCAGGAATAGTCTCAGCTTTTCCAGTTTTTGCCGGCGGGGCAGGTGAAAACACAAACAACTTTTCTTCTGCACGGGTCATCGCAACATAAAGCAGATTAATCGCATCCAGAAGTGTTTTTTCTCTTTCTTCATCTGCTTTTACGCTGAATTCCGTTTTTTGAATTGGGCCCGCTGTCTCAAGCATTGCAGCCGGTAGGCCATTAAAATCATTCTTTGGAAGATCGATCCAAAGGAACTTCTTGGTCAACATCTTCTTCTCCGGAAAAACAGGAATTATTACCACGGGAAATTGCAAACCCTTGGCCTTATGCATGCTCATGATCCGAACCGCATTCATTCCATCGGGCATGATTATTGTAAATGAATCCTTGTGCTCGTCCCACCATTCAATAAAATCAATGGCACTGGAAGAGTGTTTGCGTGAATATTTCAAAGCAATATCAAGGAAGAACTGTATATATGGATCCGCTTGAGAGTCAGGGTATATGGTCCTCACAAGCTCTTCAATGGTGTCATAAACCGGAAGGGTTTTTAACCATTCAGCGTTTAATGAAATATTATTTTCTTCCAGCACCTTGAATAAAAAATATTTATCCGGCTTATAAGGGATCCTTGCCAATAACTCATGAAGGCCTGTAGAAATCAATTTACCCTTACCATAGAGATAGGTAATTAATTCTGCATTCAGAATGACATTGTTTGACCTATAGAGCAGTCGAATGAACCCGATAAGGAAATTGACCTCCGGCGAGTTCATGAGCATTAGAGATTCAGCAGAGATAACATCAACCCCCTCTCCTAATAAATAGCGCGCGATCTCGCTGCCTTCCCTGTTTCTTCTGCAAAGAATAGCAATATCCTGGCGGCGGATTCCATTCGATTCAACAGAACGAATAGTCTCAAGGATGCCTGACATTAAAAATTCCCTAAATTTCAATCCCTTAAGTCCGGCATCTGCAAATTCAATCCGGATACTGCCGCCTTCCGCATCAGGTTTTGATTGCTGCTTAATATTATCGTATACAAGTTGACTGCTCTCGTTCAGCAACGTTTTTACCTTGGAAAAGAATTCATTGTTAAACTCAACGATCTCTTTTTTCGACCTGAAATTTGTTTCAAGAGATTCTTTCTTGAAATGATCCATTAAAATCTTTTCACTCTCTTTAAGTGAAATCTTAGCTTCACTTCCTGGGATTGCAGGGAGTTCGGCGAACTGTGTCACATCACCGTTTCTCCATCGGTAAATGGCTTGTTTCCCGTCACCAACTACAAGATTGAACGATCCTGCTGAAAGTGAATTCGTAACCAATGGGAGAAGATTATACCATTGAAGGATTGAGGTATCCTGGAATTCATCAATCAGGATATTATTGAACTTTTCTCCTAACCGCTCGTAAATAAAGGGAACAGGTTCTTGAAGAATGAACCGTGATATACGCTGGTTGAATTCAGATATGTGAATAATGTTATTCTGTTTTTTAAAACCATCAAGCAAACGACCTATTTCATTCAATACTGCCATCGGATAAACAGTTCTAAGAATAGCTAAAGAAAGATTATAATGATTTTTGCCTTCTTTATATTTTGCTTGTATCTCCTCAAAAAAGCACTTTAATTCTGATTTAAGGGAAAGGATTATAGATCTCTCTTCGGAACTGGCACTTCCGCTTGTCCACTTGTCTTCATCTATGGTTATAGTTACATAGGAGTTTGGATCAATTGAATTCATGTCTCCATTTGAAAGCTTTTCAAAGTATCTTGATATTCCAGACCTTCCCTGGTAAAAAGAGGCTGCTGAGATATTTGATGACCTGATTAGCTCAAAGGCTTTATCAGCAATATTTGCGATATTCTTTTCAAAGCTCCTGGCCTTTGTTCGCAGAGCACCAGATATCCTCGAAAAATCCTCAAGTGTCAGGTCTTTCAATTTCTCCAGGTGATCTTTTCCCTCTTCATCCAATAATATCTTCGCAAAATCCAAAAGTATCCTTTCAATATTCCCATCCTGTTCCTCATCCATTCTGCTTTCAATGAAATTCACAAGCAGATTCGTCAAACCGGGATCAGAACCAACTTCATCAATAAGGAGGTCGACCGCTGTGGCCAGCAATTCATCACTGTCAATCTCAACATTGAAATTAACCGGTAATCCGAAATCATGAGCAAATGTCCGGATGATTCTGTGCGAAAAGCTGTCAATGGTCCCGATATTAAAGTCAGAATAATTGTGAAGGATTAACCTTAAGGCCTCACCAGCCTTGTCATGAATCATTTCTTCTGAAAGTCGGGTTGCCGCTATCAGTGCAGGTAATAATTGATTCCCTATAGAATTACTTCTTTCTTCGGGTGGACCGGCGAGTTCTTTCAGACTATTCAACACGCGGTCCTTCATCTCATTCGCGGCCTTATTTGTAAATGTAATGGCAAGGATATGCCTGAACTTATCAGGATCAGGAATTATCAATTCAATGAATTCTTTCACCAGGGTGAAAGTCTTCCCCGATCCCGCTGATGACTTATAGACTGTGAAAGTCAAAATTATTCTGTTTTAAGCCTTTATCTTTACCTTTACAAGAACTCTGAGATTAAGTTCGCGTTATTTTGACGGAACCCCAGCCCTGATTTTTTAATCTTCCTGGTCAGAATTCATTTATTTTTTCTTATCACTTTTAAAGAAGTCCCCCCAAAGGTTGAAATCTCTTGTATAAGAAATTCCGACTCCCTGTGTATAGAGAGCATTATTATAAAGCAGATCTATTGTATTTGTCCGGTTAAAAGCCCGGATTCGCCATCTCCTGTTATTTGTCAGGATATACCCTATATTAACATCACCAACGATCGTGTTTGCTTTTTGAATTGCTGAATTTG
>JBEKQA010000159.1:0-7958 GCA_049520195.1 Bacteroidales bacterium | reverse complement strand
GATGATTACCAGGTAGTGGCCTTGGTCCGGGATATCTTTGTTGAACATATTCTGAGGTCACCCGATGCGGAGCATAATAGGCATGTGCTTCTGGAGAACGATAGGTATAACTTCTTCTGTAATTATGATAATAACCAGGATGGTACCCGTAGTAAACCCTATATTCTACAGGGTGCCATGGATGCCAGAAATGCGGATAGAATCCCCAGTAAAATGGAGAGTGCCATACCACATAAGCTGGTGAATACATAAAGCCGACGATTGCCCAGGATTCAGGCGGATAATAGGCGACGGGTTGCTGTACATTCCCCTGATAACCAGGGTTTGGAGTATTGTGATAAGGCTCAACGATATAATCCTTTCCATATAAGGCCTCATCGCCAATGATCTGAATATGAACCTGATTGTTGGCATCTCTTTCGACCTCAATAACAGCCACATCCTGTGTTTCATGTTCATTGATATCGACCCTGAGAACAATGTCGTGAATAGATCCGTTTGCATTGTCAATCACATGAATATAATCGATCTGGCCATCCCCGTTCAGATCAAGATTATTTATCCTGGAATCCTCGGCATTCAAGCTCTTTTCGAAATCCTCCAGTGTCGGGGATTTCTGAAAAATATTGAGTACTGCATAAAGGTTTAAATTATCCCCGGGCAATCCCAATTCAGTTTGCTGTGCAAACAACGGGATAAAAAATAAACCAAAGACAATTAACAAGGCTGTTTTTTTCATATCCTGAGTTTTTAATTTTTCGTTAATTCAAATTTTGATGAAAGGTAGATACGAAATTAGGTTTTTTTCTAAAGTTTTTTACTCCAAAGATGTTTTTATCTAAAAATTTTTCATATTGGAAGAACGGAATCAGACCGATATAAAAAAATATTCATTTTAACACTGCTGGAGATTTCAATTCATCAGAATGGTATGATATTTGCAGGATTTCGACATCTTCATTTCATCATCATTTTAATAAATACGCAATTTAATTATAAAATATCCATACAAACAGCATTCATGCAAATTGTGAATGATAATAATGGATATTCCATTTGACCATTAAAATCATTACAAAATGAAACAAATTTGTCTGGCACTTTTAATTTTGTGCATATTCTCTTCATTCACACATAAAATATACGACTCGCTTGACTGGCAAAGTAAGAAAGTAAAGGTTGACGGGAAGATCAACGAATGGCCGAATCCCTTGCGGTTCTACAACGACAAGAGCAAAGTCAATTACACAATTACAAATGACCGAAAGAATTTATATATATGCATGAAGATCTCAGATGTGACGGCACAAATAAAGATACTCAGGGGCGGGTTGGAATTCAGGATTGATACGATGGGAAAGAAATCATTTCCAATAGCCCTGGTTTATCCGATTGCAAATCACCAGAATACAATGCGAAACAGGGGCGAGACTCCGTCAGCCAGGAATCCCAGGGAGAGACCTGAACATTCATCAATGGCACAAAATCTGCTGATCCAGGCGAAAGAACTTCAGCTTGTTGGCTTTAAATATCCCGTAGGAGGAGTTGTATCATTATTTGACACCACCTATGGAATTTTGGCTGCCATGGACATAGATAGTCTTGGGATTATGTATTATGAAGCTGTTATTCCCTTCCGGACCTTTTATAAAAACGAATTAACAGCGGCTGATTCCAATAAAGTATTCAGCTATGAAATAATAGTAAATGCACTCCCTGCTCCTCAATCGCATGAAGGGGGTGGCGGCGGCGGCCATGGAGGAGGTGGCGGAGGATTTGGCGGCGGCGGGTATGGAGGCGGTCATCATGGAGGTGGAATGGGCGATGGAATGGGCGGTGGCGGCAATCGTGGTGGAGGACAAAGAAGCAGCAACGCTAATTCTTCAGAGAATAGTGAACTTTATAATACCAATAAAGTAACGACCCAAATGAGGTTCGCTTTCAGGTAATCGGCGGTAAGGAATCGTTGAGTTTAGCGGGTTTATAAACAGCCAATAATACGATCAATATTAACACTCCGTAAGTCAATGACTTATAGTGATCATAAAGATCGTTGAATTGCCCCAGAATAAAATGACTATTGGTTAAAAAGTAGACAATGCTTAATGAGGCAATCATTGTTATCTTCCTGAAGCGGAACCTCCTGACATTCACCCCAGTATCATCGCCAAAGTACTGAAGAAGCATATAAAATATCAGGTAAGTAGAAGCAGGAAAGATAAAGATGAAAGCATAATTTTGCTGATATGGGAAGAGAAGAGGAATTATTAAACAGATGTAGCTTATCTCGTATAATCTCTGAATAACCCCGACCTGTTTTCTGAAAGGTCTTGTCTTCAGGAAATACAGAGAGAATAACAAAAATGCGCCCCTGACTATATTAATAATAAGATTCAGGTTGGAGACGGAGATATCGGCAATATTTCTCCTCAGGTTTAAAGCATGGGGATCATTACAATCCTTTACCAGTAATGTTGCGAGAAGAGTTGTCAGGGAATGAAAACTTCTTTCTGCAGTATCAAGGACATTCTGATTATTCAAGGGATTGAGAAGATGCCATCTCTCAATTAACAGAGAATTATTGAAATCCAGTCCCAGGATTACGGCCGGGACAAACATCAAAACAATAATAAATCCGGAGATCCAGAGTGCGGCCTTCCATTCCTTTCTGTACAACAAATAAGGGATCATCAAAAGAGGTAAGAGCTTGATGTCTATAGCAAAAGCAATCAGAAAACTTCCAAAGATCTTTCGTTTGGTAAATAGCAAATATAATCCTTCGATGGTCAGGTACAGTATAAAAATGTTGAGCTGCCCAAGATGGAAATTATCTCTTAAGAAACTGAGAATAAAGACAAATGACAAAAGGATAAACCACGATTCTCTTTTACTGTCAAGCAATGAAACAGGAAGCCAGGAGACAAGGACCTTCCAAATACGATAAACAAAGAAAACGTTGAGGATCAGCCAGATAACTTTTGTCAGATATAACGGGAGGAGTGTAAAAGGCGCTAATAAAAAAGCGAAGAAGACGGAGTAAAAATAATGGTAATAATGATGGTACTTAATGAGATAGATATCTTTTCCCTGCAATAAATCTCGTGAAGCATACCAGAAAATATCAAAATCCGTTATTCCTCCTGCCTCATATAATATTATGTATAAGACAATTAAGCCACTGAGATAGTAAAGCCATTTATTTCTGAAATGCTCAAATACACGATTAGAAGCGTGATTCATCATCCGAATATACTGCAAGGGCCAAATCGCGAAGGTTATACTGAGAAGCCATAGTTTGCCCGTAGGCCCCTGTTGACCTGATGGCAAGGAGATCATTTCTGGAAACCTTTGGTAATATGATGGCTTTCCCGAAGCAATCAGAAGATTCGCAAATCGGACCTACGACATCATATTTCTCTGGGTTTTCTGAAGAGGTAAGGTTCTCTATCTTATGATAACTCTGGTAAAGTGCGGGACGGATCAGATCATTCATGCCGGCATCAACTATTGCAAAGCGGATGTTGACCCCTTTCTTCACAAATAAGACTTTTGTAATTAGGCTACCGCATTGCCCCACAATAGCCCGTCCTGGTTCAAAATGCAGTTTCTGATCACCCTGCAGTTCAACAAAATCTTTAAACACTCTGAAATAGGAGGAAAAGTCAGGAATACTATTAATATCCGGGTTACTATAATCTATTCCCAGGCCGCCGCCGACATTTATTATCTCTGGAAATATCCTGTTGGAAATGAACCAGGCATTGATCTCATTGACCCGGTGACAGAGACTTTTAAAAACATCCAGGTCGTTGATTTGAGAACCGATATGAAAATGCAATCCTTTCAGGCGGAGATTCTCCAATTTTTTAAGTTTATCAAAAACTTTATCAAATTCCCAGGGAAGTATACCGAATTTATTCTCTTCGAGGCCAGTTGTAATATATTTGTGCGTCCGGGCATCCACATTAGGGATTATCCTAAGGGATATATTTGCTGTCAATCCTATCGTTCCGGCAAGTTCATTGATTACTTCCATTTCCTGGCGAGACTCCACATTAATGCTCTGGATCTTCAATTCCAAAGCCAGTTTTATCTCCTCATCAGTTTTGCCTACTCCGGAAAACATGATCGTTCCCGGATCAAATCCATTTTTAACAGCTGCCTGTATCTCGTTCCCGCTTACACAATCGGCTCCATAACCGGATTTACTGATGACTGAAAGAATCCTTGGATTTGAATTTGCTTTCAGTGCATAATGAAGAAAATACCCAAATTTCCCTGCTTCAAGGGAACAGGAAGACAGTGTTTGCCTAAGCAAGCCCATGTCATAATAATAGAATGGGGTTGGGATCGTATGAAATTTTCCGATAGTTTCTTCCTTAAACATTCTGGCGTTTAAAAGCAATCATGAATTGAAAAGATGTGAGCTAAGAGCATTCAAAGCTTGCTTTTTAAATGCTGAAGGAATAAGGATCGAGATATTATTCTGGCTGCCGCCATAAGAGATCATCCGAACCGGTATTTTCTCAATGGCTTTGAAAAGGTCAGCTGCGGCACTACTCTCAGCAGCGATCTCTTCTCCAACGGCGCTGATGATCGTTTGGTCATGATCCACTTCCACGGTACCGTACTTTTTAAGATCATCGACGATTTGAGGAAGGAAAGTAAGATCATCAACAGTCAGAGATACAGAGATTTCCGAAGTGGTAATCATATCGATTGGTGTCTTATACAGCTCGAAAATCTCAAAAACCTTCCGCATAAAGCCATAAGCCAGAAGCATACGGCCGGATTTGACCCGGATAGCGGTAATGCCATCTTTCGCTGCGATCGCTTTAATTCCCTTGCCGGTCGTCTTATTTGTAATCGCAGATCCCAGGGCATCCGGATTCATAGTATTCTTTATTATTACAGGGATCCCGGCAACCTTAGCTGGCAGGATGGTCGAAGGATGAAGGATCTTTGCCCCGAAATATGCCAGTTCAGCAGCTTCATCAAAAGAAAGTTCTGCAATTGGATGCGTATGTTCAACGTATCTTGGGTCATTATCATGAAATCCGTCAATGTCCGTCCAGATAATGATTTCTTCTGCTTTCATTGCGACACCTATGAGTGACGCGGAGAAGTCGCTTCCTCCACGTTTCAGGTTATCGATTTCACCAAAGGCATTGCGACAAATGAATCCCTGGGTAATAAAAAGCGTGTTCTCAGGATATTTTTCAAGTTCCCTGTTCAGATTTTCCCGGATATAATATTGATCGGGTTCCTGTTCACGGTCGATCCTCATAAAATTCAGTGCGGGCAGTAAAACTGAAAGGATATTCTTTTCTTCCAGGTAAAACTGGAACAAGGCCGATGAAATCAGTTCTCCTTGAGCAAGTAAGCACTTTACCTCGTTGGAAGTAAAGAGATCCTGAGTGAAAGAACGGATATAATTAAAATGGTTCTGTATCAATTCAGAGCCTTTCCCAATAAATTTCTTTGAATCGAATAATTCCTTTACTACCTTATTATAATGTTTCTCCAGTGCATTGATTTTCTCGAATGCTCCATCCTGATTCTTTTTCCCGAGATAGTCAGATATTTCCACAAGGGCATTGGTAGTTCCTGACATTGCTGAAAGAACGACAATAAGAGGTTCGTTAGTCGTCAACAGTTTTGCGACGGATTTCATTCTTTCCGGGGTCCCGACTGAGGTTCCCCCAAACTTCATAATTCTCATGGTAAAATAAACTTAAACAGAATAAAGGTTTTGCAAAGGTACGAAGAGAACGCCACTGATAATTTTTTACCGATATACAAGTGAAGATCAGTAGGTGAATAATTTCTAGAAAAGACCGAATCGTAAGCTTATTTTACCGGTAAATTGATTGATCAGATTGGCAGAAGTATTTATAAGTTTCAAATCAGGAGAATAGCGATAACTTAATATGAAACCAAGTCTTATGATTTTAACAACATTCAATTCCAATCTTACCCCAGGTTCTATTACAAATAAATTATCTTTGGAAATATATGCGTGATGCCTTGTGCGATAAGGATGCGCTGAACCAGAGTATTGTGGTAACTCTGTATAATACAAATATCCATATTCAGCTTTCAACGGGAAGGCAATGTGAACTTTCGATTTTGGGAACAATGTATATTCCAGCAGGAGACCCGCGAAGCCGCCATTAAGATTAGCTTCCCTCACAGTGTGGCTTACTGTGTCATAATAAATGTTTGCAAAAGTCGAACCTTCCGGATTAGCAATAAAGCTACCCGAAAGCCCTATTGTCCACTGGTGATTCAGGATAATCCCGAGGTCGATGCCCGGAAGGATCATACCTTTGTTTTCAAACTTTGTATAGGCTCCATTTATTTCAATAAAGTACCCCATCGGGACTTTTAATGTTTCATCTTCATTTCCAAAAAGTGTATTTATTTGTTGTTGGGAATTTTCCTTAGGTGAACTGATATTTTGCGAGAATCCCGCCAGGAAACCTAAACAGCAAATCAAAATCAGCATGATTCGTTTCATCTTCAAGAAATTTCTAGGTTAAACGAATATTCCTTATTCTCTATTACTCATGTATATAAAAAATTATATCTCATTTTGTAAGATATTATGCGAGTTTATTTGTCCGGAACCTATATACCCCTTTAAAAAATATAGGGAATATAAAAAGAGTGAGTATTGTAGAAGTTATCAAACCTCCAATTACTACGATTGCCAAGGGCCTGGGGGTTTCTGAACCAATACCAATTGAAGTTGCGGCAGGCAGTAGTCCAATCGCCGCCATGAGGGCGGTCATTATCACTGGTCTGATCCTTGTGATTACCCCTGACCTGATTGCAATATCAAGGTGAAGTCTCTCATGTAAGTTTTTCTTAAATCTGGAAAGCAAAATGACATTATTCTGGATTGATATACCAAACAAAGCAATAAATCCAATACCTGCCGATATACTGAAATTAGTTCCTGTCAGATGCAGAGCCATTATTCCGCCAATGATAGCGAAAGGAACATTAAGAAGGATGAGACCTGCATCTATTACATTTCCAAAGAGAACAAACAAGATTAAAAAGATCATTAAAAGGCTGACGGGAACTGCAAGTCTCAATCGGCCAGAAGCTCTTTGCTGATTTTCAAAATCACCTTGCCAAGCCATACTATAGCCCTTAGGCATTTGAACTGAAGAGTTGACTTTTTCCTGAGCCTCAGCGATGGTGGATCCCATGTCTCTTCCTCGAACTGAAAATTTCAGAGCGACATATCTTTCATTATTATCTCTGAATATTAATATCGGACCTGTAGTCTTTGTAATATCTGCAATCTCTTTAATCGGTATCTGACCACCGGATTGTGTGGGTACCATCAGATCACCTATATCCTTCTCGGTCATTCTATACTCAGGAAGGAATCGGATCCTGACATCAAATTTCTTATAGCCTTCATAAAATGTCGATGCTGCTTTACCCCCGATGGCCATTTCTATAACCGCATTACAATCTGCAGTGGCAACCCCATACATTGCCATTTTTTCCTGGTTCAGGTCAATTCTTAGCTCAGGTTGTCCTATACTTTTAATCACGCCAAGATCGTCAATACCTTTAATTTTACTCATGATATTGAAAACACTATCTGCTTTAGTCTCAAGAAATGGTAAATCCTCTCCAAATAGTTTAATGACAATTGATCCTTTTACCCCAGAAACTGCCTCTTCAACATTATCCATAATAGGCTGAGAGAAATTAAATACAACTCCTGAAAACTTTTGAAGTCTTTTAAGCATTCTTTCAATCAGTTTATCTCTTTTTTCTTTATGCTCCATCTCCTTGGTATGGTACAGATCAATAAAAAATTCGTTGTTATAAAATCCGGTCGCATCAGTTCCATCATCCGGCCGGCCTGTCTGTGATACTACCTGTTTCACTTCAGGGAACGACTTTATGATTTGTCTCATCTCATCTGCAAT
>JBEKQA010000158.1:0-8009 GCA_049520195.1 Bacteroidales bacterium | reverse complement strand
ACTTTATCATATTTGAAGAACTAAATAAAGTTCTTGCAATCATAAAAGAGAGGAGTTTTCAGCAGAAGCTTAATCTTGATTCAACTGACCCGAATGGTATTATAGTGAAATATAACCGGCTTTCGCAATTTTCTGAAAGCGGGATTAAAACTTTTTATGAGAACTTGAAAAATAATGGAATTAATAACTCCCCATCTTCAATGGATTCCCTGAGTTCATCTTTTCTGGATGGTATATGTCGTTATATCAGGTGGTCTTTACTGATCACGGAAAGAAACAGCACCATCTATAAGGAGTTCTTGGACAAATATTACAAGTTGAATGCATTCAGTGATGAGGGTGAAGTGATACGGGCGCTCGTCAGATTCATGTACCCGGCTCAGAATTTAGATTCATCCCTGGCAATGATCTCAGAAAAAATCTATAGAGCATATCGTATCCGTGCAGATGAAATGATGAATAATCAGCAGTTTACCGAAGCTGTTGAATTACTGGAAAACGCTCAACTCTTTAAAGCAATTAATCCTTACTTGAAAGGTAATAGCGATGAGAACAGACTTATTACGAAAGCAGCAAATGGAATCTATGATTCTTTTCTTGGCGTAGCCGATTTTGCTATCCTGAATGGAAAGGAAGATATGGCGCATTCTTATATGGTTCGCGCACAAAATTACCGGAAAGAGCATGCAGCATATATAACTTCTGATTCTCTGTTTATTATGGTCCTGAAGAAACTGGCTACAGGATCATTATCAAAGTGCGATACGCTTTTTAATAATTCACAGTACTCCGAAGCACTCGAATGTTACCTCAATTTTGAGAAAGAACTTGATTCCCTCACACTATCTTCAGTTCATCATGATCTTGGACCCAAAATTCAATTTTGCAGATATAAAATGCTGATAACTGAAGGCGAACAAAACCTCTCAAAATTAAATAAACCGGAAGCTGGCAGAATTTTCTTTCTTGCCCGCCAACTTGCACAAAAAGAGAATTTTTCTCCTGATTCTTTACTTGATTCCCTCTGCAAAGTCACCTATCCTTTTTATCTGATCCATTTACTAAATTCAGGTGAAGTGATGATATGGACAAACCAATTGGATAAAGCAAAAGCCCTCGCTGATTCAATCGCATATCTTCAGCGGACGACCGGTGTTGAGGGCTCCAGGAAACTCTCAGATGCACTTGCAGAATACCGAAGGAAATTTGATGCAAGGTTCTGCTGGAATATACATGAATCGGTTGATATCCTAATGGTACGTGCGCAGGATGATAGGGAATCAAAACGATTTACCACATCAGCTTCACTAACCGATTCGGCAGTCATGCTGATCCGGCAAAATCCTGATTGTCTGATCCCATCTGCCGGAGTGAATGATACCATTATAAAATATCAACAGGCAGTTGATTTTCAGAAAATGCAACAGAGAATTGATCATTTCGTTCTTACAGGCCAGTATGAGCAGGCTATCTACTATTATCAGCCAATGGAACAGTTTTTTTATTCTGATTCAATAAGGCGATTCGGTATTGAATCTCTTCCAATATATACTTATATCCATGAAAAATCTATTCTGGAACTTACTCTCCAGGCCTTCTTGTATTATCAGGATAAGGGCAACCTTGAGGAAGCTTTCAGGTATTTAAAACTGCTGAGATTAGAAGATTATCCAAGAAAGTTTGCCAGACCTTATCTTGAAGATATAGGTAAAGCGTTCGCAGACAAAGATTTTAAAGTTCAACCGGAAACAAAACCTGTTTCCCTGGTCAGACAATATGTCGGAAATGATCGTTGGATGAAACGATTCAGATTTGGATATTATTCAGAGGCTCAACGTTTACTTCACAAGCCTTTCTTTGTTTATTTGATCAGGAAGTTTTTTCCCTGATTCTGAAAGATCCGGCAGATAAAAAATAGTCAGTTAAGTTAGAAACAACGAGTCCTGATGAATGATGATCATTTCTACTCAACGATCAACTTACCGACTTCATAATGATCTCCAGCCTCGAATTTATATAAGTACAATCCGGGTGAAACTTTCTGCCCGTTTTGATCCAACCCATTCCAGACAACAGTATGAATTCCCTGATCAATTTTCGCATCCAGTAAACCAACAACCTGCCTTCCAGACATGTCTGATACTATAATTACAACATGAAGCGGGTTATCAATAGTATATTGGATATTAAAAGTTCCTGAAGACGGATTAGGATAAACAAATGAGTATTTGCCATTTTTGCCGGTATTGATTGAATTTTCATCGATTCCGGTAAATTGTGGCTTAGGCAATTTTACAGTAGTATAAATATGATACTCACCGGGTTGAAGCGTCACCTGATCGCTAAGTGTAGCAACATTTAAAGTATCCCCGCCAAAGAAATCATACCATGGTCCTGTCTGACTGAATCCCGGAGTTACAGAACCCTGGTAAACATCAAAATTTCCAACCACCACGACATTCATTGTCGGACTTAGAATGTTTATATGTTTCAATGCTCCCGTTACCGACATTGAAAAATTGGTGCTTCTGAAAGCATCGTTGGTCAGTTTAAGATTCATCAAGCTTGAACATGTGTTGAAAAGATATCTCCGACGCCACTGATTATAATAATCCCACCTTATAGGCTTGTCTGAAAGTCTGCAATCTGATGTCATACAGGGATAATTGATTGAATAGTCATATCCAAGTTCCCCAAACTGCCAGAGCATCTTAGGACCTGGTACGGTATAGAAAAAAGCGGCTGCCATTTCATTACGTTTTAGGGCCAGGTTTGTATCTCTGGTATAATAATTAGAGTTTGAAACATTGCTTGAGTGAATGTTGTTAAACATAAGCCGTTCTTCATCATGACTTTCCATATAACCAACTAGGTGAGGATCGGCCCAACCCAATTGTTTATATGACACCGCCGAGAAATCAGAAAGACTGCCTGTATTCCAGCCCTCTGTTGCCTCATTATAATTATAATTCAGGTTTCCCCAAAGAAGCATACCATCGGTACTTAATTCGGTCTCTTCCGAATTATCGGCAAAATGCTCGAGAATTACATATGCATTTGGATTTATTGAATGAGCAGCATTGGCATAGTCTTTAAGGATAGCGATCCTTCCTGTATCATAGGCTGCCCATAGGGTCATATTATCGGGGTAAGAATTTGTTTGAGTGAAACCCTTGGACATATCGAATCTGTAGCCGTCAACATGATATTCCTGCAGCCAGTATTTAATTACTCTTTTACAGTATGCCCTTGTATCAGGACTTTCGTGATTGAAATCATTTCCGACATTATATGGATGCTTTGGAATAGGGTTAAACCATGGATTATTTGCAGCAGGCCTGCTGTTTGCTCCGTCCCAATATAACATAGCTAAAGGCGACTGTTCAAACTGGTGATTAAGCACTATGTCAAGTATTACTGCTAATCCCTTGGCATGGGCTGCTTCAACGAATTGTTTCAGCCCGTTCTTAGTCCCATAATATTTGTCCGGAGCAAGTTCGAAATCCGGGTTATAGCCCCAGCTGTCATTGCCTTCAAATTCCATGACAGGCATCAGTTCAATAGCATTAACACCCAGTCTTTTGAAATAGTTAAGGGTATCAATTAATCCGGGATAATCATGAGTTGCAACAAAGTCCCTGATTAGCAATTCATAGATAATCAAATCAGTGGGTGCTGGAGGAGTAAATGATGTCGGAGACCAGGAATAAGGTGTCTGTGCCGTTTGCAGGTAAGATGTAATTCCCGTGGTTTTTCCCGTAGGATAGGGCAGAAGGCCGGGATATGTTGAACTGCTGATATACTGATCATTTGGATCACTTATTTTATCAGCATATGGATCTGCGATCCTGATGGTGTCATCTACGAAATACTGAAAAATATATTCTTTTTTGGGCGTAAGATTATTGATCTGTATCCAGTAATGATTCCCGTCTGGTGTTTTGTTCATATAAAAACCTGAATCAATCTGCCAGTCAGTGAAATCTCCAATGGTAAAACAATGATCTTTTCCCGGTGCATACAGGGAAAGAACTACGGTGGTTGAGTCGATATAATTTATTCCGTCAATTATTCCCGAGGGTAAAACTGCTACGGGTGATGGCGGTATGACCTCATAATAGAAAGAATCAGCTACTGAAGCCGTATCATTTTTTGCCACCAGTCTGACCCAATTCTTCGTCCAGAATTGTCCGAAATTATTAGCAAGCAGAGTATCGGTAAAAACAGTTCCGGCAACCTTCTTCACTAGGTTATTATTGACAAACATCTTGATCGTGTCAGCAAGAGGGCTTGTGGCTTCAACGGGGATCGTATCATTCAACCTTAGATAAAGCTTCATTGACGTCGGTTCCTGAATTGTGATACTTGTCGTTGACGGATAAACATCGGCAAAGATATCACCACCATCTGCTTCACGTCCGACTATTGATCCATCTGAATTCCTGAAAACGAATGCCAACTTAAGTATCTGCTCGGATGAATCTACTCCATACCATGCCCGAATACTGGGTGACATTTTTATCTTGTAGAGATTGTTGCCCAGCGGGGTCATAAGCGCTTTCGGGAGGTTAGTAGTCCACGGAGCTATGACGTACCTCCAGTCTCCGGAATTACTACTGAGGTTGGTGATTACCCCTGTATGCGCATATATCGGGGGTGGGACATTCGCTAAAGCACCATTGCCCTTGGTGGCATCGTAAGTCACTGTTACTGAATCTAAATCAGTTGGGTAAACAGGAACAGTAACAACGGTCTGTGCTCTCAGAGGCACAGTCAAATATAAAACTGCCATGATCAAAAACAGGCGGATGTTGGTCGGATACATATTGTTTAAATTTATAAAGACAAATTTACAAAAAAAAAGACCCGGCTTGTCGGCCGGGTCCAAAAAATACTATTCATTACTAGTTCTTGATAAATTTCATAGTTGAAATCGATTGATCTTGTTTCAGGAATCTTACAAAATAAATACCGGTGCTCAAGTCAGATAAATTATAACTTAACCTGTCTGATCTATTGTTAACAAAAGTAGCGACCTTTTGCCCGGTAATCGAATAAATTTCAATTAATCGCACATCCTGTATATTTGAGAAGGTTATAAAACTGGTGACCGGGTTTGGGTAAATTTCTGGCTTGGTTTCGTTAAGTTCCCCGATTCCTACACTTACTATAGGACCCGTCCAGGTTCTTACCGGCTTTCCAACCAATGAGTCTCCTGTTCCCTTAGCGACTGGTGTGACCTCAAACATAATATACTTACCGTAATCTGTGGTATCTAATAGATAGTTTATCGTAGTATCTGAAATTATCAGATTCGGGTTAGTCTGAGTTATTGAATCTTCACGGTACCATTTATAAATGGAAAGACCTTCAGGCAATAAATTGATATCTTCATAGTAATAAGCGCCAGTAAGAGTGTGACCTACATAATGTTCACCCTGGATATCAAGATTGTAAGCCCTTGGAGGAGTCGGGATTCCAGGATTCTGATCATCATACCACACATCCACTGAATTTTGGAATCCATGAAGAGTATCTCTTAAATAGAATGTCCGGAATGGGCCATTTGGAAATTCTGAGGTTGCCCAGTTTCCGTTGATCCGGAATTTAAACTTTAATGGAATTTGTGTGCTGATAAGCGTACGTGGTAAATTAATTGTTGCCTGGTAAACGCTATCCTGTTCAGTATCAAAAAGAACGTTATAAATTTCCCACGTGTTCATAGAATCTGCAACATCCAGATAATCCATATAAGGATTGGGATTGAAATGACCTGCTTTGATCTGATAGTACATGTCGCAGGTAAAAATCATCGGAACTGTCGTAGTGTCGAAATTGTTAAACATATAACGGATAGTTGTAGGATGTGACGGGACACGAAACATATGATATCCAACACTATTAAATTCAGTGCGACTTGAATCATGGTTGATCCTGAAACGGAATTCCTGAACCGTCAGTGAATCCATGTATAATAACAGCTGGTAGACAAGAGTTGTGTCCACTCTTTGAAGGGTAGCTGAGCCGATCCAATTATTAAAACCTCCTGGCATATCGATAGAATCAGTTACCGGATTGAATTTCCCTTTTGCAGCCCATTGTGACATATCGACCTGGAAGAGTACCTGCCCTGTGTCAGGGATATTCTGATTAATAATGCTTTCTGAATGATTGTTTGTAAAAAATACAGGCCCGGATTTTGATCCTTTCCCCGGCGATCCTGATATAACGCGAGAAGGAATAAAAAAACAAAGTACTATTACGGAAAATAAAATAAATATTCTCTTCATGATCTTCGGGTTGAGGCCTGCAAAGTTAAATAAATCGTCAACATAATAACGGTGCTTATCCTGCGAATATTATTTTTACTCATTATCTGACTGATTATTGATAAATTTTCATTTTGTAAAAATATTTCTGCAATTGAATAGTGCTATTCTTATTTTTTTAATTATTTTTACTTCGTATTAACTATTTGTTAACTCATTTGTTTTTTTATTTAATTTTACATTAATAAAATGTCAAAATAAAATAATACCAATCAATCAATGGAATGTTTAACTTTTTAAAAACAAGATTATGAAGAAACGTATACTATGGTTACGTTATCTGTTCATTTTCCTTGCAATTGCGTTCGCTTCGATTGCGTATGCTCAGGAAATTACAGTAACAGGAAAAGTGAAAGATGCTGCAGATGGAAGTTCAATTCCGGGTGTGACTATTATGGTGAAAGGCACCACAACAGGCACGGTAACGGATATTGACGGAAAGTATTCCATTAAGGTTAAAACAGGAGCAATCCTGGCATTCTCTTTTATGGGATACCAGACCCAGGAAATTCCTGTGGCCGGAAAGCAGGTCATCGACGTTACACTGGCTGCTTCAGTAACAAGCCTCAATGAGGTAGTTGTGATTGGTTACGGCCAGGTGAAAAAACAAGATGCAACGGGTGCAGTTACGGCGGTAGACCGAAAAGATTTTGACCAGGGGTTAATTTCTTCACCACAGGAATTGATCATTGGGAAAATTGCGGGTGTCCAGGTTACTACATTAGGTGGTGCACCAGGTGGTGATGCTGTAATTCGTATCCGAGGAAATAATTCCATTAATGGCTCCAATGACCCATTGATTGTGATCGATGGAGTTCCAATTGATAATGATGCAATCTCAGGTTCACGTGGAAACTTTTCGATGATCAATCCCGATGACATCGAGACCTATACGGTTCTCAAGGATGCCTCTGCTACTGCCATTTATGGTTCCAGAGCTACGAACGGGGTAATCATCATCACAACAAAAAAAGGAAAAGCTACAGGTGGAACCAACAAATTCACTCATGAATATTCAGGAACACTTTCCATTTCCACTGTTCCTAAAGAAATTGGTGTTCTGAATTCGGATCAATTCCGTACAGAAATAAAATCTAGATTCCCTCAGGACACCGGATTACTCGGGAAAGCAAATACCGATTGGCAAAAACAAATCTATCAGACCGGCATCAGCACGGATCATAATTTTGCTTTTTCCGGTGGGATAAAAAATTTCCCCTACCGCGTTTCTCTGGGATATATGTACCAGAATGGGATCCTCAAGACAGATAACATGAAAAGAATTTCTGTCGGGGCAAATCTGAATCCCTCTTTCTTTGACGATCACCTTAAGATCAATGCCAATATAAAATACATGAACATTGAGAATAGGTTTGCAGATCAGGGTGCTATCAGTGATGCTTTGCAATTTGATCCCACTCAGCCGGTCTTTGATACCAGGGTCAATAACAGGAGTGGATACTGGATGTGGGAACAGGCAAGCGGGGCTCCTGTCAGCCTTGCAACTACCAACCCGGTAGCTCTTTTAAACCTGGAAGATAATAAGGCAACTGTAAACCGTGTTCTCGGGAATCTGCAACTTGATTATAAACTGCACTTCTTCCCTGACTTAAGAGC
The DNA here is from genome assembly GCA_049520195.1 of Bacteroidales bacterium. Lineage (GTDB taxonomy): Bacteria > Bacteroidota > Bacteroidia > Bacteroidales > FEN-979 > FEN-979. The sequence goes on along the minus strand of JBEKQA010000158.1, from coordinate 63 downwards.
TGTATTGAATCTTGGGTTGGATCATACGCAATCTAATGGAACTGCTTATGTTCCTGAATATGC
>JBEKQA010000157.1:0-8083 GCA_049520195.1 Bacteroidales bacterium | reverse complement strand
AGATAGCTGAAAGTCTGGGTTTTAAAAATGCTTCATATGCTAAAACCCGCAAATACTTATGTAAAAACATGCTCCGCAAGAGGATTTTAAATGATCCGGAGTATAAAACATTTTTTAAATATGATTGACAGAGGAAAACTTCCGGAATTGATCGATAGATTCAATAATGGTGAATTATCAGGAGAAGAGTTTGATGACTTTCAGGAGTTGTTAAAAGCAAACCCAAGACTCAGGAATGAGGTCAGGCTCGATAAAGAATTAAATGAGATCCTGGCAGATTCAGATCTTCTGGAATTCCGAAAAACGATTCTTTCAGTTCAAAAGAAACGACTGAAAGGAAAAGGACCTGGACTGCAATCTTATCTTCTTGCAGCTTCTTTGTTACTTTTCATCGGGATTGAAATTTTTCTATTCATGAATAATTCCCGGCAAAATATGTTAAATAGGTCAGGGGCTGTCACCAATAATCAGCCAGCAATCAAAGAGGTTATCAAGGGAAACATTACTGAGAATGAACAAATTAATTCAAAATCACAGGATGAAAGGATGGACAAAATATCACCTAAGGCAAAACAGGCCATTGCCGCCAGTTTCAAGACAAATCCATCTTTTGAAAATATTATTGGTACAACGAGAAATGCCGGAGCCTTTAAAATGGAGTTTCCGAAAATGGGTGCTCGTTTAATTGAAAACAGAGCCATCGTCTTCAGATGGTCAATGCATAACAAGGCAAATAATATATTGAAGATAATTGATAATTCAGGATCAGAAGTTTACACCTCAGGTCTTATTGAAGAAAAGAGTTACATTTTGTCTCCAGGGATACTAAAAAAAGGACTTTATTACTATAAAATTATTGAAAAAGATGAGATCGTATTTTTTGGTAAATTCTATGTTGAATAAGTCTTATTGTATTTAGCATCAAATATGATATATTCATAATTCAATTTAATCTGACTTAAGACTGAAAACAGACTTTTCTCAGAAAGAACGTATGTTGAAATTCATTACCTGTATGTTAAGATTTTCAGGCATTTTCATAATGATAATGAGTATTCCTACCATCATGATCTATAGCCAGGAAAATGTGAAAAAGACATCCGGTATGCTTTTACTTCATGCAAATCTTTGTTTTGAGAAACAGGAATATGATAGTGCAATTTCTTTATATAAGAATTTTCTTGACTCACAAAAGTCACTTCAGGAAAAAAAGAAGAAAGAGACGAGACAAAATAAAAACATTGAAGCCCAGGTCTTTCTGCAAATTGGGAACATTTACATGTTGATGGAGCAATATTCCACGGTTGAACCATGGTATAGGAAAGCATTAGATCTTGTTGATAGCCTGCCTACTTTACAGGCAGAAATTTACCAGGATATTGGAAGCCTTTATTTCTTTAAAGAACATTATGAATATGCAATTCTATATTATCAAAAATCTTATATCCTCTATTCCCAAAATCCTGTACTCAAACCTGGTAGGCTTGCAGATTTACTTATTAATCTCGGTGCAGCTTATTCAGGAGGTGGCGATTTTCTTAAAAGTTATTCATGTTTTCAAAAAGCTGATTCGATCCTGAAAAGGAATAAAGAATCAGAGCCTTTGCAACTTGCAGGTTTAGATGTCAATCTTGGTGAGATCATGTTGAAGCTGGATTCTCCAATAAAAGCTTTAAAAAGCTATAAGTCTGCATGCAGGCTTCCATCGGGAACTGATATCTCATCAAAAAATATAATTTTCTCATCGTGTCTGGGTATGGCAGAGTGTTATAGCCATCTTGAGCAGGTTGACTCGGCAATGCAGAATCTAGTAGATTGCTTTAAACTTATCGATAAAACAGATAAAAATGCTTCACGTGACAGTGCCAGGATTTACTTATTCATGGGAGATGTTCAGGCACAAAATAGTGAATGGAAAAGGTCTATCGGGTACTATCATAAAGCATTGGAGAGCCTTTTTCCAAACCCATCGGAGTTGAATAAACTTGAAGAGAATCCTGAACGAAAGGAAGACGATCTATTGGATCTTTATAAGATCTATTTTCAAATGGGCCAAAGCCTTCTACAATTATCAATTCAGTCGAATTCTGATACTGTTTTATTATTCCATTCTTTTTCCTCTTTTATTTTAGCTTTAAGAATCTGCGATCATATAAGTAAGGATTTTGGACAGGGACCTTCAATGTTAGCAATCCATGAATCGGCGAAATCAATCGTGGCGGGAGCCCTGGAATCTGGCTTTCTGCTTAAAGTCAGAAAAGGCGAAAATAACTTTTATGATTTATTCTCGCTTGCAGATGATAATAAGAACAGATTATTGCTGGAAGGTACAAGGGAAAACCGTTTCCTGTCACAATCGAAAGTTTCTGATTCTATAAAAAGTACAATTAGAGGGATCAAAGATGAGATCGTGTTTTATACCAGGAAATATTTAAAAGAAGGATCGAGCCCGGGATTTTGCTCAATTCCGGATCTAAATGATATGCTGAATAAAGTGACCAGCCTTAAATTAAAACTCGACTCCCTCAGAAAAAACTTAGGTGAGCATGCTGATAATAATAACTACAGCGTTTCTCATCAAAAAAAATGTAATCCAACCAAGATTACAAATTGTTTGAAACATGATGAAGCAATACTCGAATATTTCTGTTCCGACTCTATCATATATATGTTCCTTGTTAGTAAGGAGGGGACTTCTATGGAAAGAGTTGTAGTGCCGGCAACTTTTCATAATACACTCTCAGAATGCATGCTTCACCTGAAAGGAGCTGAGATAAAGAATTTCCCATCGTTGAGTCATGATCTGTATAATTATCTGGTTGCTCCGATTGAAAGCCGATTAAAGAATATACATCGTCTCATAATAATTCCTGATGAAGAGCTTTTTTTCTTTCCTTTTGAGACACTCATCAGCGAAAATATCGATGTGGATTCAGTTATATATTCACCTTCCTTGCATTACCTCCTAAGAGATTTTGAGATCAGTTATCATTTTTCTGCAGAGTGCTGGTTTAGTGATACACTTAACCCAACCTGGCGCACAAATGCTTATCGTTTTGCCGGTTTTGCTCCCGGGTTTAGTGATAAACATAATGACCCGATTTCACTAACTCCTCTCCCTTATTCTTTAAAGGAAGTGAGGACTATTGCAGACCTCTTTACTCAACGAAACAGTCAGCGCCCGACATTTCTCGGTAACTCTGCCACAGAAAAGAATTTTCGGACATATGCACCTGGAAATTCACACATCCATATAGCAACTCATAGTGTTATTTCTGTTGAGGATCCGGTCAATTCAGCATTAGTATTTTCAGGAGTTGATGAAGCAGGTGGTCTGGAGGATAAGAATGATGGACTCCTCCACCTTGACGAGATTAGCAACCTGCAATTGGATGCATCGCTGGTGGTTTTAAGTGCGTGTGCCACCGGGAAAGGAAAAGTCTCAAAAACAGAGGGAATTTTTGCATTTACACGTAGTTTTTATCTGGCAGGAGTCTCAAATGTAGTTTATTCTCTTTGGAATATACCTGATCATCTTACCAGCAACTTTATGGTAGATTTTTACAAAGCCTATTTTTCAGGGAAAAGCTATGCAGCTGCTTTGCGTGAAGTAAAGTTGAAAATGATCTCTAATCAGGAGACCTCTCTACCATATGAGTGGGCTGGAGTTGTCTTACTCGGAAGGAATTAATTAACAGCTCCATCAATACATCCAAAGCTTAATTTGAAATTCTGTTTATGAGATTACATTGTGTCAGAATCCCCAAATCATAATTAAGAACTCAAATACTAATTGCATTATTAATACAATGTTGTAAATCACGCTAGTTTAGTATGTTATCATTTTTTAACTCCGAAATTGCTGAGTGTTCTAAATGAAAATAAAATAAATCGTAATTCTTTGTGTTTACAACTAAGAGTAACAGGAAAACTTGTAAGCGATGAAACTTAGATTAATTACGACTGGAATTTGTTTAGTATTCGGCTTGTTAACCATTACGAATGGGTATTCCCAGAATTCGGCCCCACTTAGTCCGGTGGACCAGGGAAGTTGGATAATAGGCGGAGGAGTTGGTCCCGGAACTGATATTTTTGGAAACGGGAGAGGATTAGGATTCGGGATTAAATTCTACTTCGAAAATGGGATCTGGCAGTTGGGACCCGGTGTTTTGACGTTAGGTGGTGATTTAGGATTTTCTATTTTTTCAAACAGGTTCCTTGGTGAGTACCATGAGGTTTGGAATAATGTCATGTTTGGCGCACGAAGTGCTTATCATTATGGATGGAATGTCCCCGGACTTGATACATACGGAGGAGTCCCATTAGGAATAGGTTTTTCATTTTATCATCATGGCAGGCTATATACCGGATATCAACCTATATATCCTTATCTTGGTTTTTTTATAGGTACTTCTTATTTCTTCAACAAAATCATTGGTATTAATGGTGAATTTGGTTACAATGTCACTTATGCTAACATTGGGGTTATTGTAAAGCTGCATTAATATCTTTTAAAGCTTTTTTCTGATTTTTCGAAAGTCAAGTTTGATTTGTAATGGGATATTTTCAAAGATATTCTCTGGACGTGTCATTATTTTACTTACCTTTGCCAATATTTTTTAATTTTTTATTATGAAAGAAGGAAAAGTGAAATTTTTTAATGAATCCAAAGGATTCGGATTTATTAAAGACAATGAATCAGAAAAAGAATACTTTGTACATGTATCAGGTCTTATTGACGAGATCCATGAAAATGATGAAGTGACTTTTGAGCTGAAAGAAGGCAAAAAAGGTTTGAATGCGGTAAATGTTAAACTCCTGTAGTTAACAAATATTTAGCTTACTTTTGACCTTAGAGGGTGTTTCGAAAATCGAAACACCCTCTGTTTTTTATTCAAACGCATTGCATTAATTGGCTAATAGCTATATTGAGAAATATAAATTGACATATCTGAGGTTTAGTAAGTTTGTGTATACTGTGAGCGAACCCAGAGCGAACGATGAGCGAATAAAGTCTATAGAAAGTCTATAGGAAGTCTATAGGAAGTCTATAGGAAAGAATTGGTCTTTTACAGTTAATTGCTATTTATCTGTTTGTTACAGATTGCATTTTTCTCTATAAAGAACATTATTCGCTAAAAATCAATTAGATAAAGAAGAGTTTAAATCAAAATAAAATAAGTGGATCAAGCTCTATTATTTTAAGACTACATCTTTCGAAACTGTTCTTTTATTAGTTTATCCTTCCCGTCCATATTTTGCATCCCGGAAAAGAATTCAATTCTGGTATTTTCCGATCGAACAATCCATAAACTGCTGAGCCACTACCACTCATTGATGCATAGACTGCACCTGCCTTGTAAAGGTCTTCTTTTATATGCCGAATTTCCGGATGCAATTGAAATATAGGGGCTTCGAAGTCATTGGAGAGAATATTTTTCCATGTTAAAGGAGAGGTTTCCAAGATCATCCGAATATCTTGATCCTGCTTTTTAACTTCAACAACTTTATATGCGTCCATCGTGCTGACACGAACAGGGGGTATAACGATAACTAATGAGTAGCCTTTCAGGTTCAGATTGACAGATTCGAATTTATCTCCTTTTCCAAAAGCAAAACATGGTAAGTCATCAATAAAAAATGAGCAATCACTTCCCAACTGACTGGCATACTGCTGCATCTGAAGATCAGATAGTGCAAGAGTGAACAGATCATTTAGCAGTTTTATGGTAAATGCTGCATCAGATGAACCTCCGCCAAGGCCTGCACCCATTGGTATTACCTTATGTAAATGCATTCGTACGTTTGGGAGGTCGTATATCTTTTTAAGATGATTATAAGCACGAACACACAGGTTATCTTGATCTTTCCCGGAAATAATCATTCCTGATACATTAAATTCAAACGGTAAATTTTCTGACAGGTTAATCTCGAGAACATCACAAAAGGAAATTGGGAAAAGAACAGTTTCAATATTATGAAAACCGTCAGGACGGATGCCAGTAACTTTTAGTCCGAGATTGATTTTAGCATTGGGAAAGACAAGCATAGGATTATTTAAATTTTTTGCTAATATACCAAAATCAGGTCACTTGTCAGGCATGTTTGGTGGTTTCGAAAAGTTGGGATTTGCCACGAAAGTGCTATCAGTCAGAGTAAGCAGGAAAGCTTTCAGATCAGCCTTCTGAGAAGGAGTAAGTTGAACGCCTCCACTAGCAATATGATGCATAAGGGGACTAATAGAAGGTGACCAGATCAGTCCTGAACTATAGAAATCAATTACCTCATCAATCGTCTTGAAGCTACCGTCACGCATATAGGGCGCTGTAAAAACAAGATTTCTGAGCGTAGGAGCTTTGTAAGCGCCTATGTCTGATGGATTTCCTGTAATTGCAAAACGGTCATAAGGATCTGTAAAAACAGAATCTTTGCCGTTGTTATAGAAAAGGTTCGTAGTGAACAATGGATTACCGTCGCCACCGTGGCAGTGAAAACAATCACCTCCCTGTTCGGTCACGAACAAGACATATCCATTTAATTCAGAGCCTGAGAGTTGGACTTTCCCCTGCAAATATCTGTCAAACTTTGAATCTGCCGAGATCAGTGTCCTGATGAACTGTGCAATAGCCCGCGCAATATTCTTCTCCGTCACTACAGGGCTGCCAAAGGCTTTATTAAATAATTCAGGATATCCCTTTATTTGTTGGATCATTGCTTTTGTGCGGTTGGTGTCCCCATGGATTTCCTGAGGCAATGTGATGACCAAGTTCACAACATCCTCCAGGTTCCGGAACCCTGGCTGTGTATCAGCATCAGATACTAGGCCATCCCATAAATAGCCATGATTGGCCCAAACCAGGTTTATCAGCGGGAGCATATAGTGTGGAGTCGGAAGACCTGTTAATCCATGAGGATGCCCACCTGTAAAGACCGCATTATCTATCCCGCAAACAAAAGAATGAGACTGTATGTGGCATGTTGCGCAAGACATCAGGCTATCAGTATTTGAACGTCCCGACAGGCGTCCATCATAAAATAGATAGCGTCCAAGTGTAACTCCTTCAACAGTCATTGGGTTATCGGCAGGGATGTTAAGATCAGTGGGAAAATGAAGTGGTATCTGGATAGTATAAGGTGTTGCATGAAAAGTTGCAGTGGATTCTGTTTTTTTTGTGCATGAAGCTAAAAAGACAACATAAAGGAGAAAAAAGAAAAAGAAGATAATAACTGGCTTGTATCTTGTCGATTTTAAAATGAAGCCGGATTTGGTCATTCTCATTATTTATTTGTAATAATTACACTAAATGCTTTTCTTCCATTCATACACGCCTTGAACATCCCTTCTTGATCCTGCATGATCCCATCTGGGTAAGAAAAAAAATTGAATGCATACTGACCATCAAACCACTTCGCAATATTCATTTCAATCAGGATTTGATGATAACCCGCTTTCGAAAGGTCAAGGCTGAATGGCAAACTAACCTTAAAATAATTCTGAACAAAACCGATGATGGAATCAGTATTTACTGAATTTCCAGCATACACCTGACCGATACCGAGATGGAACATAAAGGGTTGCGACCTTGTCATCGTATCATTTTCCCATTTCAGATTTATCTTCATATAATGATACCCACCACCCAAAATATCAGGCCAGAACATATCTCTCTCAGGAGGATTTGGGAACCGGTCCGAAATGTTCTGATCTTCATCAAGTCCGAAAATGAAGGAGAGGGTATCGTACGAAACCGTAGGCAAAACATCATTTACCCACCATGTACATGAATTATTGTCACTTGCATCAATATAATGGATCCCATCATCAGTCTGTATAGCACTCCAACTGCCATTCACAGCATGCAAAGAAACGCGTGAAATAAAGTACTGTAGGTTGTTAACCATATACTGATTTCCAGTCGAAGTTCGATAAAGTATTGTATCGAATTTCAAAGACCCGCCGTTGACGTTGTGCGCAAAAGTGAAAATCACATTTCCATGTGTTTCCTGTTCAGTATTATCGGAACTTTTCTTTGTACATGAGTACAAAAACATTAAAAATAAAGTTAGGATGAAGATTTTCTCG
>JBEKQA010000156.1:0-8140 GCA_049520195.1 Bacteroidales bacterium | reverse complement strand
CTTGAGGAAGCCCGTGCGTGGTCTATAGGCGGATGCCTGGAGACCTCACCCGGAAGTTGGATGCAACTTGAGCTTGACGGTGAAATTCACTGGATCCCGGGAGGTTCAGCACCAGCAACCAGTGTCGGCGTTCATTTTCTTTCCCTGCCGAAGTTATTGGAAGTCACACTCTTTGATGGCATGGATATGCGTAGTGGCGAGCGTATTTTCCCTTCACATGGATCTTCATTAGATTCGTATGACGAACTCTGGAAGGCTTTCAAGGGTTATTTTTACTGGGCGGTACAGGTCCTTACGCTTACCAATAATATTCAGCATGATGCCTGGAGAAAGATCTCTCCTTCCCTGGTAAATTCAATGCTTAAGCCCGATTGCCTGAAGAAAGGGAAGGATATCGGTCAAATGGGCAGCCGGTTTAACACGACTTTTAATGTAGAATCCTGTGGAACAGCCAATTTGATCAATTCTCTTGCATCCCTTAAGAAAAATGTTTACGACGATAAAGAATACACTTTAACTGAATTCCGAAATGCAATCCTTGCAAATTTCGGCTTCAAAACCGCACAGGAAACAGGTTTTTACTCTCTGATAGACCAGGTGCCGACTGAAGAGTACCATAAATGGAAACATATGCACAAGGCAGCAACAGGTGCTCCTAAATTCGGCAACGACGACAAATATGTTGACCAGATTATGGCTGATTGGGAAAACTGGTTCTGCAGCATGACCCATGAATTCAGATCGTTATATGACCAGCCATTGTATGCATGCCAGATATCGGTTTCCACTCACGGCCCGATGGGAGCGGTTACCTTAGCCTCTCCAGACGGAAGACATAGCGGAACAACTTTCTCAGATGGATCTGTTTCGGCATTTCCCGGAACCGATAAAAATGGCCCCTATGCCCTGTTTGAATCTGCTTCCTGCTGGAATCATTCACTCTCACAGAATTCTCAACTGAACATGAAGATCCATCCATCTGTAGTCAAAGGAAGAGAGGGCTCGAGGAAATTCCTGGAATTGATCCGGGCATACATGCGGAAAGGTGGATTTCATGTACAGTTCAATATCGTCGATTCAAGGATGCTTAAAGGAGCCCAGGCAGATCCCGACAAATTTAGGAGTCTCCTCGTCAGGGTTGCCGGGTTTACGCAATACTGGGTTGAGTTGGGGAAACAGATCCAGGATGAAGTTATTGCCCGAACGGAGTACGAAGAGTTATAACACCGGGGAACCATGGAAAACAGTTGTGAAGATTGCAGATTTTACCTTCCTGTAGATGTTTTCAAAGGCATCTGCAAGATCGAGAAGAACAGTATTGGTCCGGATGACCTGTCGTGTGAGAAATTTGACCGACTGCCAAAATGTAAATTTTGCCAGAAGTTCATGCCTGAAAAAGAATTTCTGGGGCATTGCCTTGGGGATACCATTACTTACCCTGATATGAATGCCTCCAAATGTGTAGGATTTGAATGGTCTCACCTCAAATGACCGACGGTTATCTCTTTGACATCCAGGGATTTTCAGTACATGATGGTCCCGGTTGCAGGACATTGATCTTCCTGAAAGGATGTTCCTTACGGTGTAACTGGTGTTCAAATCCTGAAGGGATTCAAAGTTTACCCGAACCTCTTTACAACTCATCAAAATGCATTTTCGATAAACTCTGCCTTGTAGATTGTACAAAACAGGCTATCACCGCAGATGACCATGAGCTTCATTTTAACAAAGAGCTTTGCTCTGAATGTATTGATTATGAATGCTCAGCAGCATGCTGCACGGGTGCTCTAAAAATAGGAGGATATAAGATCACGATCGAGGATCTGATGAAAATAGTTCAACGCGACCGCCAATACTGGGGAAGCACGGGAGGGATCACTTTAACGGGAGGAGAGCCTTTCATACAGCCGGAATTTGCGCATGCACTTTTACAACGGTGTCATCAATCTTTTATCCATACGGCGGTTGAAACCTGCGGGAATATTCCCTGGAGGAACCTTGAGCCTTCGTTGGAATATACTGACTGGATCTTATTCGATCTCAAGCATATGGATGATAAGAGCCACTTGCAAATGACCGGGGCAGGAAATAAACTCATCCTGGAAAATGCCAGACGGCTGGCTGCAAAATATAAGGGTAGGCTGGTATTCAGGATGCCGGTTATTCCGGGATTTAATGATAATGATAAGAATATCAAACAATTAGCGAACTTCATGAATTCAATCAGGAAAGATGAGATCAACATTCTGCCTTTGCATCACCTGGGAAGGGAAAAGTACAAACTGCTTGGAAGAGAGTATTATACCGAGGATTTCACGATCACATCGAAAGAGAGTTTCCTTCAGATCAAGTCGGTATTAAATGGTTACGGTATAAAATGTTACCCAGGAACGGAAACGCCGTTCTGAATGTGAATTCAATCAAACTGACTCAGATAATCTTCCCTATCCATTTTCACGCGTATTATTTATTCGAATTCATATTCTCCAGGTATTCTTTGACGAAATAATCCCATTGGTCAAGCCGGTCGTAAAGCTGTACTGTGGCGGGGTATGGAATCATGACATCCGGAGGTATTCCTATATTATCAATCGGGTTTTGGGGAAGCCTGCGGGAGCGAGTCATGGGCATATTCAATTCATATTTGTCTGATGGAAAGTTCACAGGAACTGCGTTTGAATAGTCCAGAACCCCTGCCGTATTGCAATTCCCGAATAATATAGCTTTGGAACTATGCTTTGCGGCAAGTAAAAGTTCTTCAGCTGATGAAGCATTCCTATCATTAATTATTATTCCAATTCTTTTGGGGTATTTGTAAATCGTATCATGTTTAATGATCTCATCGCTTCCCATCATCGGATGAATGACAAATTTCCCCACATTCTTTTTCATCTCTTCTAACAAGGATTTTGTCCAACGTATACCCTCTTCGCCATCCGTTATATCTCCTTTTTCCAAAGCCTCTTCATACATTTTAATATTCTCTTCGGTTGCGTACCACTCCACGCCTTTACTCTCATAGGGATAAGTATATAATAAGTCGAGTAATGCCAGGAAATAATCCTGACCTCCACCATTGTCTCTGATATCAATAATCAGGTTGGGCACGGATGTTATTTCTGACCAATGTTTCTTTGTCTGACTTTCCGTCTCATCCATGAAAAAAGTTATCCGGAGCAAAAAGGTACTATCTGATAATTTCATTGCAATGGGATAAGTATTAACCCCATTCGGGAATTCAGGTGTATAGGATTTGAGAAATGCCTCGTCAAATATCTGAGAATCAGTCTTTCGTACGAGTCGGGTGTCATCATGCAATTCCAGGATCCTGTCATTAAGTCTCAATGAAGCGATGCTTTTCACAGGAGCATAATCATTGTATTGGGGATAAGTCACCAAATTATATTTACCCTCCTTACCTTTTGACAATGTGCAGATTACCTGGTTCTTATCATACCGGGAGTGAGAGATAGAAACGCCAGTATAGGATCCTGAATCAGCCTGCTTTATAATGGCGATATCACCCCAAAGTGAATGCCAGATCCCGTCCGGACCAGAACTCTTAGATTTCAGTATTTTCAATGTGGAATCATTGATCATAAAGTACTTACGATTATCCTTTTTTGGTGAAGTGGCAGAATTAGTGTTCCATAACCACCTTACTCTCAGATGATTATCTTTAAACCATTCTGCATACTCACTAAGGAACTTGTAACAGGAGTCTGGATACTGAGCTATCTTCTTACGGAGCTTATCTTCAAGATTTTGAAGACTTTGAGAGGTCTTGGGAGTAACCTTGACATCATACCCCGGATAGTCAGCCTTGATCCTTTGAACCAGGAAATCAAAATCGCGCAAACACACATCAGACTGGGCATTGGCAGCAAACACAAACCCGGTCAGCAAGACCAGAAGAAGAATCAGTTTTCTCATTTTTATATTTATTAAATTGATATTTTTAGTCTGAAGGTGAATTTTACTTTATCACCTTCGTAAAATATTTATCTCATTGTTTTTACTTCGGCTTTCACTTTTGTTTGAGATTGTTAATGATCAATTTTGTTACTTTTAACCTCGATATAGGTCATAAAATTTTGCCTATTGTGAAGGTATAATTTATTTTTATTACGAATCATTCTATAAAAATCAAAAATAAGAATTATTAAGATCTATACAACATATGATTTATTTATTTTATGCAATAAAAAGTTTATAATATATTGCAACTATTAATATTTCTATTACTTTTATAAAATATTCTAATCTACCTATCTTATGGCTGTATCTTATAATAATGTGATTACCCTTAACTATTCCGGCAGAGTAGGAGATATTGTGTTCAGGAATTACAATGGGAAATCAGTCATGGCCAAGCGGCCCGATTGCTCAAAGGTCATCAAGACAGCAAGGCAATTTGAGTTTATGAATAAGTTTGCCAAGGCAGTCAAGTATGGACTGTTTGTCAAGGATAATCCAGCACTCTGCGAATATTACAAGAAGAAAAGGCCAGACCTGAGTCCTTATCATGCAGGTGTCTCTGATTATCAGTCGAATCCGGTGATAGAGCATGTTGATGTGAGTGAATATCAAGGACATCCGGGAGACGTAGTTACCGTTTCGGCCTGGGATAAGTGGAACATCGAAGGAGTTGGCGTTGTGATCTTTAATTCCCTGGGCGATGTTATTGAGTTCGGAGAGGCAGTACCGAAAGAGTTTTCGGGAAACACCGAATGGGATTATACGGCAACCATTGAGAATCAAGACTATAAATCCTCCCGGATCCTGGTCCGGGTCAAAGACCGGCCAGGCAATGTAGTTGAGGCTGAAGTTGATATGGGCGGAACATAGAAAGTCGTGACGCGTTACGCGAGGGGAAAGCACCTCATCCCCCAGCCCCTTCTCCTGAAGGCGAAGGGGAGTTATTCGAGGTGAAATTCAAAGTTAATTTCTTTAAAAGCGGAATTTCTAGCATGGGAAAGGTATGTCTATGCGGGAATTTTTTGGTTTTGAGCTGTTTAGTTCTTCCTATTTTTCCTGGTTTGTGATGGTTTTGGGTGAGTCAAATGAGGAGTATTTGGTGACTGACCTTTAGCTATACTCTGGCTATAGTCTATTCGAAGGAGGAACGAATGAAGAACGAAGGAATGCTATAGTTTCGGTGAAGGATCGATATGGGAAAAGGGATAAAATACTGAATCTGGAATTACGAAAGAAGAATCTGGAATTAGGAATTTTTTTCGCGATTTCACGATTTCACGATTTCGCTATTTTTCTTGACGCTCAGTCCTTGATTTTTTTGACGCAAATTTCCTGAGGCGGATCAAGAAGCGTTACCAGACTCCCCTCCCTCTTGGGGGAGGGGCCTGGGGTGGGGTTTACAGCCTGCCGTGTCAAGCGTTACTCGTTACGAATAATCCGTTATACGAATTGATTTGCTCGGTCAGATGATAACCTGTTAATAAATTCCAATAAATACTTGTATCAGAGGGCAAAAAGGGTTGTATAATCCGGGGATTATTCCCAATTTTGCATATTGATTTGTACCATCTTTATCCCTGCAAGCCATGAGAGATACACCAATTAATTACGACGTTGTCAGCAGGCAAATTCGTGAAAGCAACATAAAGAACATTGGCAAAGCTTCCATTCGTGAGGTTAAAAGACTGATTAACAATATTGAGAAAGAAACAGGAGACAAGTTCGTCAGGATGGAAATGGGGGTTCCGGGTCTGGTTCCACCTGAGGTTGGTATAAATGCGGAGATTGCAGCGCTGAAATCGGGTGTGGCAGCACTTTATCCTGATATTGAAGGAATTCCTCCCCTCAAGAAGGAAGCATCCCGGTTTGTAAAGCTTTTCCTCGATATCGATGTGGATGAGGCCTGCTGTGTTCCTACTGTCGGCTCTATGCAGGGCGGTTTTGCAGCCTTCCTGACCCTGTCAAGGATCAATAAAGACAGAGATACGACTTTGCTGATCGATCCGGGATTTCCCGTTCATCACCAGCAGCATATTTTATTGGGACTAAAGTTTGAATCATTTGATGTATACGATTTTCGTGGTGATAAGCTTAAAGATAAACTTGAATCCTATTTTGCCAAGGGAAACATTCATTCAATATTGTACTCCAATCCCAATAACCCTTCCTGGATTTGTTTCACCGACCATGAATTGAAGATCATTGGTGACCTTGCCAATAAATATGGAGTCGTAATCCTTGAAGATCTTGCCTATTTCGGGATGGATTTCAGAAAGGATTATTCAAAACCGGGAAGGCCACCGTTTCAGCCGACTGTTGCCAAATATACAGACAACTATATCCTGATGATCTCAAGTTCGAAGGCATTCAGCTATGCCGGTCAGCGGGTATCCTGCATGATCATATCGAACAAGATCTTTAATTCCAAAATGCCCGACCTTCAGAGGTATTACACAACTGACATATTCGGCAGGGCTATGATCTATGGGACCATTTATGCGCTTAGCGCCGGAACGAGCCATTCTGCTCAATATGCGCTGGCTGCGATGCTAAAAGCCGTTAATGATGGCACCTATAATTTTGTTGAGGTTGTGAGGGAATATGGTGAGAGAGCAAAGATCATGAAGAAGCTGTTTACGGATAACGGGTTCCACATTGTTTATGATCAGGACGAAGGAGTCCCTATCGGGGATGGGTTCTACTTTACCTTTGCCTATCCAGGATTTACAGGCGAACAGCTTTTAGAGGAGCTTCTGTATTACGGGATCAGTGCCATAGCTCTTTCCATAACCGGTAGCAACCGCCTGGAAGGTATCAGGGCTTGTGTTTCGCTGGTTCAGCGGGATCAGTTTCCGGCACTCGAATACCGGTTAAAGAAATTTCACGAACAGCATCCCTTAATTTAATTATGAATTAGGATCAGACCTCAGAATTCTTATTCCAGAATATCATCAATCATTTTATTGACAAGTGTGATAAAATCTTGGTAATTATTGGGTTGCCTGCGGGTTTCAAAGAAAAGTAAAAGTCCTGTTACTGTAAACCGCAACTGCTGTTTGATTTGCTCAGCTTTCACCGGATCCATCCCTTCATTGATACAAATAACCCATTGATCCTCACAAAGTTTATCAAGAAATTTATAGATGAGATTTGTCAATTCAGTTCTTTCATCTATGCCCCTGATACGTTCGAGAAAGAAGAGTTCAAAGGTGCCGGGATATTCAATGAAATAATCCGCGTATGCAGCTGTGATGGCCTTTAGTTTTTCTTTTCCCGGTTTTGCTTTGCGGGTCCTGGCTTTCACAAAATCCTCGCATTCCAACTGAAAATCTTTAACGCATTCGAATACAAGGTCATTGATATCCTTAAAATAATTGTACAGGGTAGCATAAGAGTATCCCGCCTTTTCAGCAACACTGCGGGTACTGACACTTCTAAGCCCCTCGCCTTTCAGTAGTTCCTTAGCCGCCTGGATGAAATAGTTTCTTATTCTTTCTGATTGGATTTGTTTATTGCTCATGATCAATATTAATTAATTTAACAGTGCAAATATAATTAATATTGTTAATAAAACAGATTTTTATTGAAAAATCTTTCATCCGGGTTTTCTTCTTTTCTTCGACTTCCATCTACTTATTTCTAAATTAAATCCGTTCTAAATTGGTTTATTCCCCTTAAAAAACATGAATATCATCTCCTGTTATTCGGGGAAATTTCTGTAATTTCGTGGTATCGTTTCCGATAATTACTTTAAATCTCAAAAATTTATGGCAAAAATCAAGGGTGACATCGTTATTAATGTTGAACGATGCAAAGGATGTGAAGTTTGCATTGCCGCTTGTCCTTTCTCCACGATCGCTATGGCCCAGGAAGTAAATGGCAAAGGATATCATTATGCAATGAAAGTCAATAATGACTGCACCGGTTGCATGAACTGCGCAGTTGTTTGTCCTGATGGTGTAATCACCGTATACAGGGCAAAAGTAGCCGCCGAATAGAAATATCAAAAACTATATCAGAATGGGTGAACTCAGATTAATGAAAGGCAATGAGGCCGTTGCAGAAGCAGCGATCCGTGCCGGATGCGACGGGTATTTCGGATACCCAATCACACCCCAGTCAGAAATTATGGAATACCTGATGGCAGTGAAGCCTTATGAGA
>JBEKQA010000155.1:0-8221 GCA_049520195.1 Bacteroidales bacterium | reverse complement strand
GGTAGGCTCCGGCATTATCCGGGATGATAATATGCCGGATCCCTGCATTCTTAAGCTCCCAGGCCGTAAGCCTTGCCCCCTGTCCTCGTGGGCGTGTTTCATCGACATATACAAATACATCCTTATGATGTTCATTTGCCAGGTAAACTGGCGACAGGGCAGTACCGTAATCAACGAAAGCCAGCCAGCCTGCATTACAGTGGGTTTCAATTCTGGCTCCACTGGGGATCAGTGTATTACCGGCCTCGCCGATCATCTTTGAGTCCTCGGCATCTTTATTGGCAAGACGATAAGCTTCAATGACTGCTGCCTCCCTGGAATGCAACCCTTCATTGAAGACCTTCCCGACCGCATAAAATAAATTACGGGCTGTAGGACGTGTGGCTTCAATGTCTGCCCGGGCTTTCCTGACAAATGGAAGAAAATCAGAATGTGCTTCCTGAAATGCCAGGGCCATTGCAAATCCCGCCAAAGCCCCTATGGCTCCGGCACCCCTGATGGTCATCAAAGAAATTGCATCACAGCATTCCTTATAGGTCTTGAGTTCCACGATCCTGAAAGTAAATGGCAACAGGTTCTGATCGATCAGGAAGACTTTTAAGTCTTCCATCCATACAGTTCTGTATTCTCTGCCATCAACCTTCATAAATCAGGTTATAATTTAAAGCCGAGGCTGACGACCCACATGTTGTTGGTCGCATTCAGGTCATATTCCTTCCCGCTTGTTAACGTGCTTTGGGCTGTTTTGATCATCTGGTTCAAACCAATCTGGTACCTCAAGTCAAGGGTAAGGAAAAAGAGGTCCACTCCCGTACCAACCTGAACGTACCAGTTAGCGCTGTTGATATCAGAACTTTTTATAGGTCCGGTAAGTGAGACATCTCTGATCTTTGAATTTACAACAAAAGAGGCCATAGGCCCGGCCATGATCCTCCAGTTTACGACTTTCAGGTTAATAAGCTTGAAACCAACAAGTACAGGAATATCCAAAGTCCCTACGGTTACATTTTGCTTCCAGTTGTTATAAGTGTTTGTAACATTGTTCTGAAAGATACCGCCTTGCAGCGTATAATAGAGCTCAGGCTGGAGATAAACTTTTTTACCGAACCGGACAAAAGCACCAAAATGGAAACCCGAATTAAAGGAGGATTTAATTGAATCCAGGCTTGTATGTAACTTGGATGCATTGTATCCGATTTTCAATCCATAAGAGAACTGCCCAAAGGACATTCCTGCTGAGAGAAGAAAAATGGCGAAAAATAAAACGACTTTTTTCATATAAACACGATTAATGGTTGCTCATAAGAATTTTCAAATGTACAATTTTTGGTTCAGATGATTACTTTAATTAATCAACTTAAAACCGGTATAGGAGGACAAAGCTTCAGGAATTTTAATTCCTTCAGAGGTTTGGTTGTTTTCCAGCAATGCTGCCACGATCCTGGGTAATGCCAGTGCACTTCCATTCAGGGTGTGAGCAAGTTGTGTCTTGCCGCTTTCATCTTTATATCTTAGTTTCATCCTGTTGGCCTGGTACGACTCAAAATTCGAGATAGAGCTTACTTCCAGCCACCTTTTTTGTGCTGCCGAGTACACTTCCATATCATAAGTCATGGCAGAGGTAAAGCTGATATCACCTCCGCACAATTTTAAAATCCGGAATGGAAGTTCTAAAATTCGTAAAAGTCCGGAAACATAAGTCACCATCTCTTCCAGAACCTCATAAGACTTTTCCGGATGAGAGATTTGAACGATCTCTACCTTGTCGAATTGATGTAAGCGGTTCAGCCCGCGGACATCTTTCCCGTAAGACCCGGCTTCCCTTCGGAAACAACTGGAATAGGCTACATTCTTAAGAGGGAAGTCACTTTCTTTAACGATGACATCACGATATATATTAGTAATCGGAACTTCGGCTGTCGGTATCAGGTAAAGATCATCTAAGGGAGCATAGTACATTTGCCCGTCTTTATCAGGAAGCTGTCCGGTACCGAATCCTGATGCGGCATTCACAAGATAAGGCGGCTGAATTTCCTTGTATCCTTGGGCAATGGCGCGATCAAGAAAAAAATTGATCAGGGAACGCTGTAATCTGGCTCCTTTCCCTTTGTAAACCGGGAATCCGGCTCCTGAAATTTTATTACCAAGTGCAAAATCAATAAGATCATATTTTGCAGCCAGATCCCAGTGAGGGATGGCTGATTTCGGAAGTTCAGGAATAATGCCTTCCTGGTGAACAATTTCATTGTCTTCTGCTGTTTTTCCCGGAGGAATTGAAGGGTGGGGGAGGTTTGGAACCTTTATCAAAGCTTCTTCGAGCTCCTTTTTTGCTGTTTCAAATATGAAACTCAGATCCTTTGCCTGGTCTTTCAATTCCGAGGTTTTTTCTTTCAGCCCATTGGCTTCCTCCTTTTTACCTTCTTTAAAGAGAATACCGATCTCCCGTGCCATGGCATTGCTTTGTGCAAGGTTATCATCCAGCATTTTCTGGGTCTCTCTTCTTTTATTATCAAGAGACAAAATGGTCTGAATGATCTCTTTCCCTTCGAAATTCTTGATTGCCAGAAGTCTTATCACCTCTTCCGGATTCTCACGTATTGTTTGTAAAACCAACATAATAAGACATTTAAATTAATATAACCCTGACTCTGATTATGAAAATTCCAGGCAAGGTTATCCTGAATCCTTGTTTTAATAACTTTTATCAAAGACAAAAGTAATATAATCTTTGAAAGGATAAGATTCGGTAGTGAGCAAAAAAAATCCCGGGTAGAGAACCCGGGAATCCAAAATATTTTAATAGTTCCGTTCTTCTAATTTGAGGGTTCGAGGGGGAGAACAGAGACAAAGGAACGGTTTTTCTGCTGTTTGTTGAATTCGACAATCCCGTCAGTCAAAGCAAATAGAGTGTGATCTTTGCCAATGCCGACATTCAGCCCCGGATTGTGAACGGTGCCCCGCTGTCTTACAATAATACTACCTGATTTTGCAAATTGTCCGCCATATATCTTTACCCCTAAACGTTTGCTATGTGATTCACGGCCGTTACTTGAACTACCCGCACCTTTTTTGTGTGCCATATCAATTCAGTATTAAATATTTACGATCAGATTTCTTTATTCCCGGATAAGTTTCCAAAGGAATATTATTCTTCTACAGTCTCTTTTTTAGCTTTTTTCTCTTTTGTTGCACCTTTAGGTGTAATCGATTCAATAAGTATCTTGCTCAAATCCTGGCGATGACCGGTTTCTTTCTGGAATCCCTTTCTCCGTTTCTTTTTAAAAACGATCACTTTATCAGCTCTGGCATGTTCAAGAACCTTTCCGCTCACTTTGCTTTCTGCCACATGTGGCATGCCCACACTGACTGTTCCATTATTATCGACCAGCAGCACTTCTGTGAATTCTACCTTGGTTCCCGGTTCAACATCCATCCTGTGAACAAAAATCTCATCATTCTTCTGAACTTTGAACTGCTGACCGGCTATTTCTACAATTGCATACATTGGTTAAAAATTGAGTTACTTCACTTTTTTAGGAGTGCAAATTTAGAAAATATTTTTGATATCCAACGTAAAGGTGTAGAAAATTATCTAAAGTTCCTCTTATGAATGAACGCTGAACTTCTGTAGGGTGAGTATAAAACCCTCGTTATTATTTCACGATCTGTTTGATGAATGCACTAATATGATCCTGGAAAGGATACCATTCATACCTAAAATTCAAAATTCTTTTCGGAGAGAAAAGAATTATTTTTAAATTTGAACAGTAGATAGTCATTTACCACCAGATATTTCTTATTTCGTTTATTGTTTACGCCATTATTAATGTCAGCAAAAAGAATCCACTGAATTTTCAGTCCAGTGCCTGAAGGACAAATGAAATACCGGGCAACTTTCAGCGTTTTAATGTATCTTTGTAAAAGATCATTCGTATAAAATAAATTCTTGTTATTGACCCGTATGAATACTTATCCGGCCGGTATTTTTCACATTAAGAATTTACTGGTTCTTTATCTCTCTTTATTAATATTGCCCGGATTCTCCCAGCCCGCAACATTAACGGGTATTGTAACGAATTGTATCACTGGTTCTCCTGTTGTGGGAGCACTCGTAACGGTTAGTAATGCAAGTACTTATTCGGTTTCAGGAGGTATTTACACACTTTCCATTAGTACACCCGGAACTTATACAGCATCATGCTCCTTTGCAGGATATGTTAATTTTCAGAGTAATCAAATAATATTCGGACCGGGTTCAACCATCAACCTACCCATTTGTCTGAATGAAACCACCAACCCCCCTGCACAGGTTGTTGCCCTTCTTGATACAACCATCAATCCTCCAGTGGTTAATATATCCTGGCAGGCTCCAAGAGGAGATTATGAGTTGCTATATGATGACGGAATAATGGATGATTTCACAGTTTGGGCCACTGAGGGGAATATGAATGCACTAAATTTCACGCCATTGGGCTATCCGGTTACTGTGACTGGGGGAATGGTCAATATTGGCGTTGCCGCAAATTATCCTGCAGGAAGTACACCTTTTGTTCCATTCCAGATGGAAGTCTATGATGCGTCTGGACCCGGAGGAACTCCAGGCGTGGTGATTGCCGGGCCGGTCGATGTGCTGCCTGCAAATTTTGGCTGGGTCAACTTTTCGATACCATCAGCACCGGTGATCACAAGCGGAAATTTCTATCTCGTAATGATTCAGGGCGGTGATGCACCGAATGCGGCACATCTGGCTGTGGATGAAACCAATCCCCAGTTCAGGAGTTATTCGCATTTTATCACATCAGGCTCATACCCCTGGTATCCTGCTCAAGGAAATTTTATGATACGTGCATTAGTCAATGGTCCCGGAGGTCCTTCTTCCTCTGACATTCCGGTCAGCGTTACAGAATATACCGTATCCCGCCTTATGCAAGGAGAAGAGCAAAACCCGCCGATCTGGACCATGATCGGACAAGTGACATCAAACCAAATAACCGACAGTTCCTGGTCATCCCTTCCCTGTGGCCCTTACCGGTGGGAAGCACAGGCAATATATACCGGCAACCGGAATTCTGATTTCTCATTTTCAAATGTAATAGGAAAATGCTGGACAATTAATTCGAATGTAACAGTTGCATTAAGTTGCGATTCATCATCAAAGAGAGGGATCACGCTCAGATTGAAAAACCTGGTCTATCCTGACACTCTTTATGTTAAACAGGCAGATACCTTGGGAACAGCATTCTTTTCCCGTGTCTGGAAAGGCACCTATGAATTAATAATAAGCCGCTTCGGATATAAGGATTTTATTCAGGATTTTAATTTGAGTACTGATACTACTTTGCATGTTACGCTTCTGCAAAATAAAGCAACCCCCACCGGTTTGTTTGTAAACGACAGTAGCCTGATAGCTCATTGGAATAAACCAACGGGTTTAGTTGAATTGTTCAATGAAACATGGGCCAGCGGAAGTTTTTCAACAAACAACTGGTCGGTTGATGGCACAAATTGGCGTGTTTCAACGGCTATCGGTGAACCTGCCCCTTCTGCTATGTTTAACTGGTGGCCTCCAGCTATGAATTATAGCCAATCAATTACCAGTAAGCCTATCGTTGGACAAAACTCATCATTGCTTAAACTAAACTTCGATATCTATCTCAATAATTATGGTACGACCTCACTAAACCAAATGGCCGTTGAAATCTGGGACGGATCGGATTGGCATATTTTGAAAAATTATACTAACTCCCAGGGAGATATTCAGTGGACAAGACAGCAACTTGACATTTCAGCCTATTCCGATCTGACTTTTAAGATTCGTTTTCGTGCATATGGTGAAGAATCTGATGATATCAATAACTGGAATATAGATAATATTTCTGTAATAGCCCAGGAATCGTCGAGTCTTGCAGGTAAATGTGTTCTGGGTTATAATTTTTACATTAACAATATCCTTAGTGGGTTCACACCCGACACTCTTTACCAAATACCTCCTGCCTATGTTCCCTATGGAAGTTTCTGTAATGCCTGTGTTGCTGCTGTATATGGAAGCGGTCTTTCTGTTATGGATTGCTATTCGTTTGCCTGCGGATACCTTCCTCCTCCGACCAATCTCCAGGGAACTAATATACTATCAACTGCTTACCTGACATGGAATAAACCTGAATCCAAAATGAAAACGCCATTAAATTCCGGATCAGACCCTCCGGGATTAATTGGATATGTGATCTATAGAAATGGAATCATTGTTGATTCCATAAAGAGCCCTGATAATCTGCATTATTCTGATACAAGTCTTTATCCCGGAACCTATATTTACAAAGTTGCATCCATATATGATTTGACATCTTATGGAAATCCTGGCCACTATTCAGAATCTTACCCTGCTGGTCCTGTATCTGTTAATATCATATATGGAGTTCTCCTCCCATTCGTTGAAGATTGGGACCAGGCGAATTTCAATTACAACAACTGGTCGTTTGATCCGGATGCCGGGAACTGGTCAATCAGCAACACTCTTGGGAACCCTGCTCCTTGTGCACAATTTTCCTGGGAACCACTTAGGACCAATTATTCCTATTCCCTGGTTAGCCCGGTGCTCGATGCCACAGATGTGGCATGTTCAAATATCTGGATGAATTTTGATTACAGGCTGCTTGATCATAATCTTACAGGTAATGAGAAACTTGATGTTGAAGTGTTTTATAACAAAATCTGGCATGGGCTTGCCGAATTTACAAATACAGGAACCACATACTGGATTCCCGTTCACATTGATATTTCTCCTGTAAAAGGTAATGCATTTAGCATCAGATTCCGGGCTTCAGGAAAGAATACCAACGACATTGTAAGCTGGAATATTGATAACATCGATATTTATGGCATTTGTAAGCCACCAAAAAGACTTTTTGCAGAATCCTCCGGAGAGGATGTTCTTCTCACCTGGTCTCCTCCTGTTTGTGAGGACGGTTATCCTTTGCAGGAGGGTTTCGAAGAAACGACTTTTCCTCCGGATAATTGGACGCAGATTATTACAAACGTCGATGATATTACATGGAAACAAAGCAACGACGCTCATTCAGGATTGCATGCCGCCGGAGTGGCTACAGATTATTTGCACCAGGATGAATGGCTTATTGCGCAGAATGTTCAAATAACCGGCAATCTTACTTTTTGGAGTTTCGCCTTTCAGGGGTCCGTACATCTCGACCATTATTATGTGAAATTATCTGAAGATCAAGGAGTACACTGGGTAACCCTTCTTGATATGTCAGCCCTTCCGGCTTATCCTTCATCAACAGGATACAATGAATGGGATGTGCCGTATACAGTCGACCTTTCTTCACATATCGGGCAGGTTGATGATATTGCCTGGGAGGCTGTAGACGGTGACGGCCAGGGCCTCTGGTATGATTGGATCATTGACGATTGTGCAGTTGGCTCAGAAAAACTTTTTATACCGAAAAAGTCGGCTCCATCCCTGGAATATTCTGTTTACAGGCAGGATTACGGAGGTGAATATAACCTGATCTCCCCATCCCCGGTCCCCGATACGTCCTATCTTGACCAGGGGCCGGGTTCAAATATTTACCATTACTATGTTACAGCTTACAATCCAAATTGTTCAACCAACACATCCTCTGATACTGTTCTTGTTGACCTGGTTACCGGTAATCCTTCTCATGAAAATCAGCTTCTGAAAGTTTTTCCAAATCCCGCTCATGATATTGTGAGCATCGAATCCTCCGGGAATATTACTTCAGTTGAGATTTTTGACTGCTTCGGGCAAAAGATCCTCTCGAAATCAAATCTCTCTGTATTGGATTTGAAAGTAGATGTTAATGATTTTCAACAAGGTATATACTTTGTTAAAGTCAGAACGGCAAATTCCCAACAAACATTCAAGCTATCTGTGATCCATTAATTCCACTATCTCAACACATTACCACTTTGTCACTTTATAAAATTCTTTACCTGGCTATAGACTTTCTATAGACTTCCAATAGACTTTGTATACCCGTCCTTCGCTCATCATTCGCTTTAGGTTCGCTAATGGGTCATTTATACTTTAATCTTTAATTTGGTTATTCCTGCCCTATAGAAGTCCGGATATTTCATTTATTGTTGTGTTAAGCCGGCTCCCTGAGCTTAATGTGACTTGCCTCCCCTCCCCCTAGTCATAGACCCCACCCCCGGCCCCTCCCCCTAGTCATAGACCCCACCC
>JBEKQA010000154.1:8323-10532 GCA_049520195.1 Bacteroidales bacterium | reverse complement strand
GTCGCCTCATTTAGCTTGTTTTCTGGGGTTCATCTTCATGCTCCTGTCCGCATTCCTGTTGAATCGGTTGTTGACCCTAAATGAAGTTGTTCTGAAAAATTCATCATTATCTGCCTTGATTTTTATAGAGTTAATGAGTTACTTTCCTTTCCTTCTTACTTTGCACCAGGTAAGTATTGCAACTTTTTTTCTGCTTATGATCCTAGAACGTCTTTACAAATCATACACAAAAGCGGAATCTCTTGAACTGACCTATGTCGCGGGATTTCTTATCGGAATTGCTTCCTTATTCTATCTGCCGTTTATTTTGTTTTTCTTCTTCCTCCTCATCTCCTTTATAATCTTCCGGAACATTGACTGGCATGAATGGATTGGTTCATTTATAGGGATGGTCACACCCTTTATTTTTCTTTCTGTATACTATTACTGGTTCGATAAATTGCCATTAAAAGCTCATGAATATCAGCGCTTTTTCATGATATCATTCAATCTTGCACCACTTCATGAACCAACATTCGTTATTCTAAGCATCATAATTTTAATATTGCTCACATTCGGACTTGTCACCGGGCTTTCAAGATTATCTGAAAAAACCATTGAAATCAGGAAAAAGACAATTTTACTGATTTGGCTAATTCCTGTGATGGTTATATCAATCATCTTTTCAGCCAGTCTGTTAAAGTACCATCTTTTGATTTCGTTTATAACATTATCCGGTCTGTTAAGCATGTACCTTTTAAAGATCAGAAACACTTTTTGGGCAGAAACGGTTTTTGTTTTTATCCTTTCAATTTTATTGATTAACAACTTATTATCCGGTTTATTTTAAATAGCATTATCATCAATGCTGAAGTGTTTTTACTCTTTTGAATTAACTGAAGCCGGTTGCGATGAAGCCGGAAGAGGATCTCTTGCCGGCCCTGTGTTCGCTGCTGCCGTGATTCTACCCAAAGATTTCAAAAATGAAATTGTTAATGATTCAAAATTGCTGACTCCACGACAAAGAGACAAAATGCGAATCCTTATTGAATCAGAAGCTGTTGCATGGGCCGTTGCTAAAGTTGATGCACCTGAAATCGACAAGATCAATATCCTTAATGCTTCCATACTATCCATGCAGAAAGCTATTGCTGAGCTTCAGACGGTGCCTCAACTTCTTCTCATAGATGGGAACCGATTTCATCCTTTTAAAGATATCCCTCATCATTGCATTGTAAAAGGAGATTCAAAATATTTTTCAATTGCGGCAGCTTCAATACTTGCTAAGACATACCGGGACGAGTTCATGATTCAATTGCATAACCAATTTCCAGTCTATGATTGGATTAATAATAAAGGCTATCCCTGCAAAAAGCACAGGGAAGGATTGTTCAAATATGGTGTTTCTCCGTATCACCGTAAAAGTTATAATCTATTCGGACAACTCAGATTGGATATTTCTTAACAGTACTTTGTTAAATTATTTATATGTTTTCTACTGAATTCATCTGTTTTAGGTCTAATTTTGAATTTTAATTGTTTACAACGAACCGGATTCATGAGGCCTTTAAAACTGATTGTCATAATTCTAAGTGTTATTTTACTGCTTACAGGTCTTGGTTACCTATCATGGATGATTTATCAAAAGTTTCCAGGCCAGAATGAATCGCCGCTGAAGGCAATCTCAGAAAATACTGCACTTATTATCCAGGTTAACAGGCCTGCAGAGCTTGCACAGGACATTATCAGTCAGAATCTTCTCTGGAAGGAATTAACAGTAATTCCTTACTTGTCCGGTGTAAAAAATGATATTCAGAAAATAGATTCACTACTAAAGACCAACAAGAACCTTTCACAGGTCATTAAGAAATATCCGTTATATCTAGCTATGACGAAGGTAACACGTTCGTCATATGGATTTCTCTTCCTCAGTTCTATTCCTGAAAAAAATAGTGAGGATGTTATTACAGGATTTTTAGAAGATAATTTCAAAGACAAGATCAACATCTTAAAAAACCAATATGGATCGGCAAACCTGGTCAGAATCATCCTTAAAGGGACACGTGAACCTTTCTATTTCGCGGTAAGAAAGGGTGTCTTTATGGGTAGTACACATCCCGAGCTGGTGACTAAAGCTATTGATCAATTATACCTTAATATTCCATCGTTGATAGGTTCGGGTTTTAAAAAAGTCGAAAACACAACCGGAAAGAAAGTCGATGCTAATATT
>JBEKQA010000154.1:0-8307 GCA_049520195.1 Bacteroidales bacterium | reverse complement strand
AAATGATCCGACCATTTATATCAAACCTTCTTCAAGCTGACCAGCAAAATGAAGCCTATAAAATTGGATGGTTTGCTGATTGGAGTGGACTAGATGTTATCTTAAAGAAAGATGAAATGCTCATCGATGGTTTCACAACCATCGCTGATACCGGATCACAATACCTAGGGATATTCTCAGGACAACTACCTCAGAAAACCGGCATGATCAGTGTTTTACCTGATAATATTTCCCGATTCAAATGGCTTGGATTTAATACAATTCAAGATTTTTACCAGAACTTCCAATCCTTTGCTTCAAAAAACCAAGGTTATACTGACTCTTACCAGTCATTTCAAAATTTTGAAACAAAACAACAGGTAGTTGTTAAAGATTACGTCCTTCCCTGGATGGGATCTGAACTTTGCATGGCAAGGGCGCTGAATAACCCTGAAACAATGCGGGAAGACCCTTATGCCATTATGAAAGTCAATGATTTGCACCTTGCCGATAGTCTTCTTGGTGAGCTTGCAAAACTATTTCCCAAAAGGAAGGACTCTATCTCTTACCAAAAAATATCGATCCGGCATCTTCCCTTTGCTGACCTTATTCCAGGACTCTTTGGCACTTCATTTACCGACGTCCGCACCAATTGCTATGCATTCCTGGGCAATTATGTTGTTTTTGGGAATGATGTCCTGGCCATGAAAGATATCATTGATCATTTTGTTTATGGGAAAGTCCTCGAAAAGGATAGAGCATTCCAGGCAGTGAGTGAAAATATTTCTGATCAGACAAATGTTTTTTACTATTTCAATACCACGCGGTCTCATCCGACCCTTACTGCTACTTTCAGTGATGAGTTAAATGCCCAGATTGACCCAGTCTTTGATTCACTTAAAAAGTTTGAATCTGTCGTCTTACAGTTTACTTGCAGAGGAAAAATTTTTTATACCAGTCTTTTTGTTCATTATAATCCCTCCAATGACAACCAGGGGCCCTTAGAATGGCAAACTATGCTGGATACAATTGCCAATGGGGCACCTCAGATTGTCAGAATCAGCAAACACGGAACAAGCGGGACCCTGACTTTCGATCTTGCTAATAATCTTTATTTAATTGATCCTGAGGGAGCTATCCTTTGGAAAATCAACATACCGGGTAAACCTTTAGGGGCACCTAAAACAATTTATATCAAAGGATCAGATAGTACGAGTTTCCTTTTTAATACCGAAAGTCAAGTATTTCTGATCAATGCTGATGGAAAGAATGCTGAAGGCTACCCCGTCAGATTACCATTTAGTGCAACAGGCTCTCTTACTTTAGCTGATCAAGGAAAAAATAAAGAACCAAGAATCTTCATCCCTCTGGCTGATAAAAAAGTACATGAATTCGGATTTGATGGGAAAGTAAATCTGAACTGGCCCAACCCCGGTTTGAATGAAGGGATCTGTCAACCTGTGCAGGTTCTAAGTAGCGGAAATAAGGAATATATTTTTATCACTGGTAAAAATGGACATCTCCTCGTCACTGACAGGAAAGGCAAGAGTATTATGAGTGAAGCAAAGAATATCAGGGTTTCAACGAACAATAAAATATATGTTAATAAAACCAACCATAAAGGACTGTTCCTGACGACAGATCCGACAGGCAAGGTTATATATTTGCAACAGAGTGGCAGGACAACTGAAGCAACCTTCAGTATTTTCTCAACTACACATACTTTCATCTATGAGGATATCAACAATGATGGTCATTACGAATTCATTTTCTATGATCGTAACAAGATCTATTTTTATGATCATTTCTCAAAATTGATCTTTAGCTATTCATTCCGCAGGGATATCACAATCCCTCCTTTTATCATAGAATTACCAGGAGAAGAAAAGAGGGTTGGTGTTGTATCAGGATTGGCAAATGAGATTTACCTCTTCAATATCAAAGGGATCATGGATATTCTGCCAGGGATTCGGGGAAATACGCAATTCACGGCCGGTATAACTGGCACCAGTCAGACTCCAGAGCTATTGATCGGATCCGGGAAGTTCATTAAATGTTATTCTTTACCTCAATAAGATCTTCTGGCCAGCTTTTATCTGATGACCCTGCTTATATTTATTGATCTTATAAAGACGGCTAAGTTCTATTCCATATAACTGGGAAATCGTGTACAGGGATTCACCCCGTTTTGCATAGTGTGAAGGAACTGCTCCATTCCGCTTTTTTGGTTCGAGGTAAACCATCTGACCTGTAACGAGCGGAGTATCATTTTTCATGTCATTGAATTTCCTGATCTTCTTCTCCGAAACATGAAATGCCTTTGCAACATTTTTAATGTTATCATTTTTACGGACGATAGTAAACTGAAGTCCATTATTCAGGTACACAGATCTTTGTCCTGGTCCTTCGGCAAAATATTCGTACTTATTGTTCTGTGAAATAGTCTTGAATGAATCCTTCGCAGGCTGCATAGAATCATTAACAAAAGATAAATCCGCGACATCGAATCTATTTAAGTTGTAATCCTCAATGCTTTTTATAAGATGTTCGGAATATTGCGGGTTTGTTGCGTACCCGCAAGATTTCAGTCCCTTTGCCCAGCCTTTGTAATCTGTTATATCAAGTCTGAAAAGGGGTTTATAACGATCCTGAGTTGAAAGGTAAACAGAGTGATCCCGGAACGATTCTTCGGGAGAATCGTATTTACGAAAACATTCGTTCTTTGTCTCATCATCCTGCCTAAAGGTCAGTCCTGTCCATTCTTTATGACATTTAATCCCGAAATGGTTATTTGCCTCCTTTGATAATAGACTCCTACCAGCATTGGATTCATACAGGCCCTGTGCTAGGATAATACTTGCAGGAATCCTGTATTGCAGCATCTCTCTGATAGCAAGATCCTTGTAGGCTTGTATATAGGTCTTCGCGGCTTCGTCATAACCGCTATTCTGAGCATTAAGAGGCAGGATAAAAATAATACCTGAACAGAAAATGATCAGAGATGAAATAAAGAGGGAAGTTTTACGAGCCATGCGAGTAAAATCAGGAGCAATCATTTTATCATTAATATTCATTAATTGTGATTCATTAATCAGTTGTCATAGCTGTTACCAACTCCTTGAATCTCTTTCCCCTAACCTCGAAATTCTGGAATTCATCATAGCTGGCAGCGGCAGGTGATAGAAGGCAAATGTGACCTTTTTCAGTAACGTTGAATGCTATTTCTTTAAATTCATCAAACCGAGAAATTAAAAATAAGGTTTGGGTTGGCTTTTTGATGTCTTTGATCTCATGCAGGATCCGTCTTCCGGCATCGCCAGTGAAGATCAGATTCCTGATGCAGGAAGCCGACAGGAATTTTGCAAGACCTGAATAGTCAATCCCTCGGTCAAAACCTCCAAGAATCAGGGTATCCACGTTTTCAAGAGCTTTCACGGCTTCGATGCAAGCTTCAGGGATGGTGGCAATTGAGTCATTATAGAATTGAATCCCATTGAATTCACCGACATATTCAATTCGGTGTTCCAGGCCCCGGAATGACGAAATCCCTTCTGCTATAATCTCATTTTCAGTACCCATTTCTTTACAGGCACAAACGGCTGCCATTATATTCAAAAGATTATGTTCACCTTTTAATCTGATCTTTTTTCTGAGATCAAAAATGCTCTCATTCTGACCTCCTGAAGAATAAACGATCAGATTATCCCGGATGCTACAGCCGTTATTCAGGAGTGTGTGCAAAGAAAACGCAATACCGCTCTGAATATTCATTGATGAGATAAAATGCCGGATCTTTCCATCATCATAGTTGAAAATCAACCGGTCACCAATAATCTGGTGTTTTGCGATGTTCATTTTCGCCAACTGATAATCTTCAAATGACTTATAAGCATCCAGATGTTCCTGGTAAAAGTTAAGCAGGACAGCCACATGCGGAGAACGTCTGATGTACTCGAGTTGGTGCGATGAAAGTTCGTAAACCATAATTGTTTCCTGATCGATCTCATCGATAAAATCAAAAGCCGGCCTGCCGATATTTCCCATAAGAATGGATTTTTTATCGGCAATCCTGAGAATATGATGAATTAATGTAGAGGTGGTGCTTTTCCCTTTTGTGCCTGTGATCCCAATGACCTGAGATGAATATCTGCGCAGAAAAAGATCGGTTTGTGATGTAATTGAAGCAGGATCAAGTTTATAAGAGACGTCTTTCAGTGTAATCCCAGGTGATTTCAGAATAAATTCAAAGGCATTCAGTCCTTCAAGATATCCTTCCCCCAAATGGAAATTAATAAGATTATCCTTTCTGAGTGATTCATCTTCAGCGACTTTCTTATTTTGGTCAGCGATTGTAAGATGAAGTGTTGGCAAAATACGTCTGATTAGATGATAGCTGGACCGGCCTTCCCTTCCAAAACCCAGGAGGAGCATTTTCTTATTTTCCAGTTCACACCTTATCAGATCAAGCATGAATCTTCGATCTTAACAATTTTGCAAATTCTTCAGGAAGGAAATGTTTGTCATTAAAGGATTTAAGGAGGGCACCGGAATTAAAATCCCTGTAGCGGGAATAAATCTCTGAATCCTCATAGAGTTGCAATAATTCCGGCAATTCTCCTTTATTTATCATTTTCATGGTTAGCATCAGTGCGGCATTTACTTCATCCATGGTGCCAATACAATCGAATGGCTTTGATTCCGTCATTCCGGAGAGCTGACGTAACAGTGGCCAAAGATTCACATCCTTCAGAAGATTTTTACCAAACACCATTTCCAGTTTATCCTGCGAAAGGAAAGGAGAAAGGATGATATAAGTAAACAGGCATTTAGCACAATTTCCGCACCAAGTATCGGTTTTACTTCCTACATTGCAGCTTTTGAACACATCGAAATACTGGGGTAATCCTGAAAAAAGCTGTGCTATCTGTAACTCATTCAATGGCCTTAAAAAGCTAAAATACTCGATATCAGGTGTTAAATAACGATTCAGGTAGTACCTCATATCTTCCTCGAATTCAATCGATTTTGAATACTGGTGATTAATCTCAGATCCTTTCACCGTTGATTCATTTGCACTTGATTCATTGGACAATGCAATGTATTTTTTCCCGGTCAGGCCTGCTGCAAGGACAGAAATAAATGCCAACAATGCTGAGAAGGGAGTGTGTCCATTAAGAAATCCTTTTACATTTAGCTCGAGCAGAACAGGATCAATGGTCCGATAGACTTCAACAATAGAGTCGTAATAAAGCCCCATTTTCATAACTGTACCTTTGCTTGCATCCCTGGGATTAAGGATAAGAGGGATATTTCCATTGTCCTTGCCCAGAATCTCGAGAGTAACCACAGAATCCTTACCACCGCCAACAGGAACTATTGCTTCCCTATCCAGATTAAGAGCAAATGGCTGTAACTCGTATCCCGGTTCACTTTCAATCTGAATAAAATCATCTTTGTTAACCGAAATACCGTTTACATACATAAACTCTCCCAAGCCATTGTAATACAACTTCTTCCACCAGTTAATCTGGTCCTTGGCGAGAGAATGACCTCGTACTATGAATTTCTGCGGGCAGGCTGATTTCCAATAACTTATGGATTCTACCATTCCAATCTGGAAAAGTATATTCTTAAGAAAGGAATCATTAATATTTCCTGGTATAAAAAACTCTTTTACAGGAACTGTCAACGTTGGGTGAAAGACAAATTTATCAGCGAGAGAAAAATGAAATTGAACCCTCAACCCTTTATCAGCGTACTGATAATCAAATCCATCGAAAGAAAGAAAAGCATACTCAGCCCTTAGTTTATTAAATTTTTCGTTATTGTGATTTTTTGGCATGAATTGGTATTAATTTTGCTATTGTGTGAGGACAAAAGTACTAATTTGCGACGAATTATGAAAAAGCGCATTATAAAACCACAACAAGGTATTATTCTTATTTCCGAACCATCACTGCGCGATTTTTATTTCCGGCAATCCATTGTATTGCTGGCTGAACACAACGATCAGGGTTCATTTGGAATTATTATCAATAAGCCGATTGAAACCCGTCTTAACGACATCCTGAAAGATTTTCCTGAATTCGATGCCCAGGTTTTCCTGGGTGGTCCGGTCAAGACTGATAGTATTTTCTACCTTCATACAAACCCAAAAATTGAAGACAGCATGGAGATCATGAAGGGATTATACTGGGGAGGTGATATTGAAGCCATCCGTGAGATGATCAATCTCAATCAGATAACTGAAAATGAAATCCGGTTTTATGTAGGTTATTCGGGATGGGATCCTTCGCAGCTCGACAAGGAGATCAAAGAGAAATCTTGGATACTCTCACATACTTCGGTTGCAGAAGTGATACACCCGGAACCAGAGAGCCTATGGCGCACCCACTTAAGAAACATGGGAAAAGACTATGCACTCTGGTCGAATTTCCCTGCCGATCCTTCTTTTAATTAGATTCCTCTTATTACTATTGACCTGACTCTGACCATCAAAAACCGTAAATTTATGATCCGACACATTGTGATGTTAAAACTTCGGGAATTTGACACCCCAGAAGACAAAATAAAGGGCGCTGAACTTGTTTGTGCAAAATTAATGGCCCTGAAGGAAATAATCCCATTTATCAAAGAATTTGAAACAGGGATTAATATTACCAAAGATGATTCTGCATTTGATTTAGTTATTAATGCTACTTTCAATTCAACAGAAGATCTTAAAGCTTATCAAGCGCATCATGATCATCAGGAATTTATGCAATTCAATAAAAACTATTCTATTAAAAAAGCAGTGGTCGATTATAAATATTGATAATTTCTTCATTGATACACATGACATAGTTTGTATATTTGTCATGTAATACCAATGTATGAAATCACCCGAATCAAGCAAGGAAACTGACATCAATTATTACGGTCAGAAACCATCCGAAGAAATCGAATTCAGAGAGCCCAAACGAGCCATTGGTGAGCGGGCAAATAAAGCAAGGGAACTTTATTTTGAAGCCAAATCATCTGCTTCAGTAGAATTTCCATACTGGTATACACGCAGATGGGAAGAGTTGGAAGGTGAAATTCCTATTGTTCGACGCGGAGAGGCCATGAAGTCAGGGTTTGAGCATCTGACGCCAGTAATATACCCCGGAGAACTATTGGTTATGGGTAAAGCAGCCTTCCTGAGGGGTTCATATCCAATGCCATGGCTGTCAGAAGCTTTCTTTATGGCTTCGGAAGATGCCCTTTACAAGGAGGCCATGGAGGCAGGGAAGCTTACGGCAGACAGTTTCACTACCGTGGGTAAAGGAGGCGGAAATGTCATAAAGAGCAGCGGGAATGTGATTTCCATTGCCGGAAAATTCGGCCTGAGAAAAGAGGAATTACCTGTTTTAATGGAAGTTGCAAAGAAATGGAAAGACAAATCAGTAGATGATATTGGGCACAAATATGAGCAGTTGGTTCCGGGATACAAAGAAAAGGAAATGCTCATGCGGTCGGTCATCTGCATGTTCGATTCGGGATATACTTTACCCCAAGGACGAGAGGTCATCAATTTTTATTATCCGCTACAGTATGGCATTGACGGGATAACCAGGATTTGCGAAGAAGGAATCTCAGAAGCAGCAGGGAATCCCGATATGGACCGGATCTATTTTTATAAAGCAGTGATCCTGATGCTGGAAGGTGTCAAGACCTGGATAAAAAATTATTCTGAGGAAGCCAGGCTACTTTCATCACTTGAAAAAGATCCGAAACAAAAATCAGAATATGATGAGATTGCCGAACGACTTGAGTGGCTGTCTTCAGAACGTCCGCGAAGTTTTCATGACGCCTTGCAGCTTATCTGGATATTTCACATAGCAGTATTGAATGAAGATGCCATCAGTGGTCTTTCTCCGGGACGTGTGGGGCAGGTTCTCTATCCATACTGGAAAAGAGACATGGAGAATGGTGTTATAGATCGCGCTAAGACCCTTGAACTGCTGGAATGCATGCGGATAAAATTCACCGAGATCGATTGTTTTGCCTCGATGGGAGTTGTTGGCGGCGTACTTTCGGGAAATACATTTAATAACCTCTGTATCGGCGGTTTGAAAAAAGACGGAACACAGGCAGCCAATGAGCTCGAAATGCTTATCCTGGAATCCGGGATATCATGTGATACTCCCCAGCCTACCATCTCATTACTTTATGATGAGAAGCTTCCGGAAGAATTCCTGATGAAAGGAATTGAATGTACAAAGATAGGAACCGGGTATCCGGCATGGGTCAATAACCAGGTTGCCATGGAGTTCCTTATTGGTAATTACGGACATGAAGGAATGAATC
>JBEKQA010000153.1:0-8320 GCA_049520195.1 Bacteroidales bacterium | reverse complement strand
CGTGTGGCTTCATAACCATCCATCAAAGGCATCTGAACGTCCATCAGAACCACATCAAAATCCTGCTGACTTAACAGATCAATAGCTTCCTTTCCGTTTGTTACTTCCTTAATTTCAACGTTGGCCTTCGATGTTAATGTGTCATGGGTAACGATGCGATTGTATTCATTATCATCAGCCAAAAGTATTTTTAGGCCGTTCAAAATGCTCCCCTCAATTTGTTCCGCTGATCTTTGTTCTTTCAATCGCTCCGGAGAGCCAAAAGGGAAATTAATCTCAAAGGAGAATGTAGTGCCTGACCCTTCTTTACTTTCAACCGAAATTTTCCCATCCATCAGCTCCACCAACTGTTTGCTGATGGTAAGTCCCAACCCTGTTCCACCATATGTGCGTGTATCTGATGTTTTCGCCTGTGAGAAACTTTCAAACACCGTTTGCAATTTATCCTCAGGAATGCCGATGCCTGTATCATTGATAGAGAATCTGATTGCTGATGCGGATGCCCCTTTTTTGATTTCTATCGCTACACTTCCTTTCTCTGTAAATTTGATCGCATTGCCTGCCAGGTTCATCAATACCTGGTTTAACCTGACCGGATCGCCCATGAGCACATCCGGAACATTGCCATCCCTGTCAACGATTAGTTGCAACCCTTTTTCTTCGGCTTTATGCTGCAAGGTTTGTTTCACCTGTTCCAGAACCTCAGAAACTGAGAAATCGATGTTCTCCATCTCCATTTTCCCCGCTTCGATCTTTGACAGATCGAGAATGTCGTTGATGATATAAAGCAGGGTTTCGCCCGATTTCCTTATCCCTTCGAGGTAAAACCTTTGCTTTTCGTTAAGCGGTGAATCCATTACAAGGTTGGTCATTCCCATCACCGCATTCATCGGCGTGCGGATCTCATGACTCATATTGGCAAGAAACTGTTCCTTGAACTTCTCACTTTGTTCGGCACGCTGCCTGGCAATTGCCATCTCTGCTGTGGCTTTCCGCTGGTTGGTGTAGTTGCGGTAAACAAAAAACAACAATAATATTACAAGAATAAATCCAGAAATACCTAAACCAGTATAGACTTTTTGTTTGTGGAGATTCAGCAGATTGATTCTATTTTCACTGGCATGCTGAATGCTGTCAGCCTGCACTTTCTTGTCAAAATCATATTGCATCTGCAAAGAGGTCAGCTTCTTCTCATTTTCCTTATTATAAATAGAATCATACATTTGTTTAAACAACACCTCATTCTCGTAAGCTGCTTTATAATTTCCAAGCTTTGTATTGATCAATGCAAGTTCTTCATACGAATTCTTTTTTTCTTCCCTGAAATTAATCTCCCTTGCAAACGCGAGTCCTTTTAATTCCGAATGTAACGCCTCCTCCAGCTTGCCTTGCTTTTCATAAACTTTCCCGATCCTTGTTCCAACCATAGCTAGACATTCTTTATCATGCAATTTTTCGAATATTTCCAATGCAGGCAAATAATTCTTTAAAGCCTCAGAATAATTAGCTTGTTTTTCATAAACATCTCCTGAAATAATATGCGAAAGTCCGATCCAATTTGTGTCATGGCATTCTTCAGATAACTTCAAAGCCTGTGCTTCATTGGTTAATGCATCGGAATAATTTCCCTGGTGAAGATAAGTTTCCCCGATTTTACAATAAGCAATAGACAAGCGATTCTTATCTCCGATCTGCCTGCAAATGTCAATTTCCTTCTTAAAGTTGCTAATCGCCTCCGGATAATTGCGTTGGGAGTCATAAACCTTGCCTATAATCTCAAATGACATCGCTTTACCAATCTGATCTCCGATTTCTTCATAATTCTTTAATGCCAGTAACCCATTTGTTATTGCTTCCGGATAATCGCCGGTTGTCAAATAGCAATAGCCCATTAAATAATGAACAACGGCAATCCCATTTTTATTACCCGTTAATTCATTCATTTTTAAAGCTTTTTGATAAAATTCCAGTGCTTTGCTATAATCGTCCAGATTCAGATGATAAATATTCCCTATTTTACGGTAAGTCTGTGCCATCTTTTTTTTATCAGCAATTTCTTCTTCAAGCTTTAAAGCCACTTTATAATATTCTATTGCCTGTATATAATTCAGACGAATTGCAGTAACCCATGCCAAATTACAATAGGACTCTGCCATACCTTTTTTATCTCCAATTTCTTTCCTGATATTTAAAGCATCCTGATGATATTCCAATGACAGTTGAGTGTTGCCCAAATCATTGGCAATAGCTCCCATACCATTATAACCATTACCAATGCCATTTTTAAATCCAATCTTTTCTGATACTGCTAAACATTTTTTAGAATAATCCATAGCAGAATCTTTATTGATGTCATGATACGAATTATAAAGTTCATAAAATATATTTGCCTTCGAACTATCCATTAAAGGAGATACTTTATTTCCAAGTTCTTTCTTTTTTTGTTCAAACTTTTTAAGTTCGTTTTGAAGGGAGTCTATCTTGTGCTGGTTTTGGGCAAAACTGTTTACACTGAAAAGTGAACAGAATAGAATTAAAAGAAGAAAGGTCGTTTTCATCAAAATCGTTTTTTTCATTTTTTGCTTATTCATAAGCGTGGCATTTTTGTTCATTTCCTGCAATCAGATGGAGTCAGGACATTCTAAAAAAGCATATCCGATGAAGTCTGTCCGGCCAAAAACCGATCCCGTTTTTAGGATTAACGAGTAAAGGTACAACCGGTTAAAGAAAATAAAATGAAAAAATTTTACTTGGCAGAGGATGCTTTGCAGAAGGTCGGAGGGCAAAGAACCGAGTCACAAAATAAATTACGAATTACGAAACATGAATTAAATTCCAGAATCTATATTGGATAAATAGTCTATATCCTGACCTCTAGAAACCCTTATCAATCCTATCGACCAACCGAGTTCCGTTGAAAACTACTCCACCGTAACTGATTTTGCCAGGTTCCTGGGTTGATCGACATTGCAACCCCGCATGACAGCAATATGATAGGACAGCAATTGTAATGGAATCGTAGCAATAAGGGGCACAAGGAAATCTTCGGTCTCGGGGATCTCTATATAATGATCGGCCAGCTTTTTGACGGTCGTATCTCCTTCATTGATAATGGCGATGATCTTCCCCTTGCGCGCCTTGACCTCCTGGATATTGCTGATGACCTTCTCATAGGTGCCTTTTTTCGTGGCGATCACAACCACCGGCATATGGTCATCGATGAGGGCAATGGGTCCGTGTTTCATCTCGGCAGCAGGATAGCCTTCGGCATGGATATATGAGATCTCCTTCAACTTCAGTGCACCTTCCAGTGCAACAGGAAAATTGTAGCCGCGCCCGAGGTAAAGGAAGTTTCTTACATCTTTGTAAATCTTGGCAATGGCTTTGACCTCTTCATTCTTCCTGAGAGTGGCTTCCACCTTATCAGGAATGGTTTCCAGCTCGACCAGGATCTCGTAAAACCGTGATTGCGTGATGGTTCCTTTTTTCATAGCCAGCTTCAGCGCCATCAGGGTGAGAACTACTACCTGTGCAGTAAAGGCTTTGGTGGAGGCAACCCCTATTTCGGGTCCGGCATGGGTATAAATGCCGGCATCGGTGGCTCTGGCGATAGACGATCCAACTACGTTGCAAATACCCAGAACCGTAGCCCCTCTCTTTTTGGCAAGATCGATGGCAGCAAGCGTGTCTGCAGTCTCTCCCGATTGCGAGATGGCGATCAGGATGTCCTCTTCATTGATGACTGGATTCCGGTAACGGAATTCAGAAGAATACTCTACTTCTACAGGGATCCTGGCGAGATCTTCGATCAGGTATTGTCCCACCAGTCCTGCATGCCAGGATGTGCCGCATGCCGTTATGATGATACGCTTGGCATTGATCAGCTTTTGCTCATACTCGCGTATGCCGCCAAGCGAGATGATCCCAAGTTCGGGATGAAGCCGCCCACGCATGCTGTCGAGGATCGAACGGGGTTGTTCGTAGATCTCCTTCAGCATAAAATGATCAAAGCCTCCTTTTTCCAGTGAGGTAAGGCTGAGCTCTAATTTCTGGATATATGGGGTCTTGTTTTTATTCCGGATGGTGATGATCTTCAGTTTCTTGTTACGTCTGATTATGGCAATCTCCTCGTCATTCAGGAATACTACATTTTCAGTATACTCAACGATGGGGGTTGCATCTGAAGCAACGAAATATTCATCCTTGCCGATCCCTAATACCATCGGGCTGCCTTTGCGCGCAGCGATAAGAAGGTCGGGGTCTTCTTTTGACATCACCACGATGGCATATGCGCCGACAACGTGATTCAAGGCAATGCGGACTGCCTCAGCGAGGTCTACCTGTTCATTGATCTTGATTTCTTCAATAAGATGGATAAGGACTTCTGTATCTGTCTCACTCACAAAGGAATATCCGCGATTTTTCAATTCACTCCTGAGGGTGGCATAATTCTCTATGATCCCGTTGTGGATAATGGCAAGGCTTCTGTTCCTTGAAAAATGAGGATGGGCATTGATCTGGTTAGGCTCGCCGTGTGTTGCCCAGCGGGTATGGGCCATGCCGATCGTTCCTGAGACATCTTTATCTCTGATAAAATTTTCAAGCTCTGAAACTTTTCCTTTGCATTTGTAGATGTGCAGATCATCATTTAAGATGCATACTCCTGCACTGTCATAACCGCGATATTCCAGCCTGTGTAATCCCTTGATGAGGATGGGATAAGCATCCCTGGGACCGATATAGGCAACAATTCCACACATAAAATTGACTTAGGAGGACCAAAGGTAGCAGATTTTACCTGAAAAATCAAAAAAGCGGTTTAAGATATTCCCTTGAACTGGCAATAAGTGAAATCAAAGATCAGTGAAGTTTTGTATAAATGACCTGCAGATTGATCCGGTCGGAAGATATCACCGGTAACTGGGGCTTGGTGCCGGTAAACATCACGCGGTTAGTGATCAGTGTAGCAGCTGTGGGATCATTAGCCATGATATACATTGCTTCATTTTTAATTTTTCCGTCAAGGACCTGTTGCATAAACCGGGTGATCCTGAAAAAATAGGTCCGCGTGTCGGTATGATAGGTTCCGCCGGCATAGGCTCCTCCCTCACTTTCATCAGGCAGGAAACTTAGATTACCGACAGAGTCGATCGCTAACAGGTTCAGGGTCACAGGAGGCGCCAGGGAAGTATCAGTCTGGGCATTCTTTAGGGTAAGTATTGCACTGTTTATGGCTATCTTTCCTGATTTCCCGAAGCTCTTAAGGAAAGGGAGGCGGATCTTTACACGTAAGCCTCCCAGTCCCTGGACATAAAGATTTGCCCTGCCGAGATTGGTATCCTTCTGGAGCACCTGCTGACGGAGCTGGGGAGAGGCATTGACATAATTATTATGATCGAAATGATTGAAACGTGCACTGGTCGAGCTTCCGGGAAGAATGAAAAGTAAAGAGTCGTTGGCTGCATTATGATAATAAATAAGTATCTCCGAAGCGGCCAATGTGGGATCGAAAGACAATAATGCCCCACCATAGACAGACCTTTGAGACTCAATATACAATCCTTTCATGAAAAGCAGGAAGTTGGCGTTCGTGCTCACTGCGGAAGCAGGTGCATTCAGGACCTTATTCCCAAAATAATTGGTGTATTTGCCAAGGTTGACCCTGATATGGGGTGCTGTGAGGATTCCACCAATAGTGAGGCTGTCATAACGCCTGGGGATAAAAGAGTAATCGGCAAGCTCAGGTCCATAGGTTTTTAAGGAATGATTCGAGTAATAGCTTGTGTCATAGTAAAAATCCTGGTTGATCTCATAAACCTTTAATCTTTGGCGTGAGGTACTGTCCCCATAAATATGACCATAAGGGATTGACAGAACACATGAGTCAAGCCGCGGATTGATACCAAAATCGGGTGCTTCTGCCGATAAATTATACTGCATATAAAAACCTGCAGTGGTAGAACCGAATATCGGATCCATGAGGGATCCGATGATGCTCAGGGTGGTTTCATCAGTCCGCACGGAATCCTGGATCACCGTATAGGCTACAATGAAAGCGGTGTCAGTGACTTTGATGTTCAGGGTATCCGAAGGCGGCAGAAGGTTTATACCGACCTGGTAAGGATCTTTTTTACAGGAGTTGACAATGAGGATTAAAACGACGAGAGAAGCAACAATGCTGAGAGGGCGGATAACATTCGATTTCAAAGGAAATAGGTTTAAAGGGTTCCTACTTAGTCAACTTCTACTGATTCATTTACGAGAATCTCATCATAAAAATCGGAATATGCATCAATATACTTATCCATAGGCTGGAATTCAAGGTGCGGTTTTCCTGAATTTTTGACGTATTTCTCAAGGTCAGGGTTGATCTTCGGCGATCCGAAAATGATACCGTCTGAAAAATCAACCGCTGCTTTGATCATACTAACGTAGTTTGCGCTCTTATAGTGTTTAAGATCCTTTGTTGTGATACCTTCCATCTTGATTTTATTCGCGAAGTCCTTATTCAGTATGTCCGGGAAGTCATCATCATAAATAGAATATATTACCTTGGCATCTGTAAAGAGGGGGTTATCCTTATAAGCCCGTTTGATATTCAAAGGTACCAGACTGGTGATCCAGCCATGGCAATGAACAATATCCGGTCCCCAGCCAAGCTTCTTAACCGTTTCAAGCACCCCACGGGAGTAAAAAATAGCCCGTTCATCGTTGTCTTTGAAAAATTTGTTGTTTTTATCCGTAAGCTGAAATTTCCGCTGGAAGTAGTCTTCATTATCGATAAAATAGATCTGCATCCGGGCTTGCTGGATAGAGGCTACTTTAATAATGAGCGGATGATCGGTATCATCGATGATCAGATTCATTCCCGAGAGGCGGATCACTTCGTGAAGCTGATTCCTGCGTTCATTGATGTTGCCGTAACGAGGCATGAATGTGCGAATTTCTCTGCCTTTTTCCTGGATGCCTTGCGGAAGATGCCTGCCGATATGGCCCATATTGCTTTCTTTAAGATAAGGCGTGATTTCCTGAGCAACAAACAGAACTTTTGCTTTTTCCATAATTTCCTTTTCGGTTTTCCTGAAAAATAACGAGGGTGCAAAGATACTAAAAATTTTTTAATTAATATCCAAGTAAATCTTGTAAAATAATGATATTTATTTGATTGGATAAAACCAC
Organism: Bacteroidales bacterium; assembly: GCA_049520195.1. GTDB lineage: Bacteria > Bacteroidota > Bacteroidia > Bacteroidales > FEN-979 > FEN-979. The sequence goes on along the minus strand of JBEKQA010000153.1, from coordinate 1,141 downwards.
AGGCTTTTCTATCCGGAATCAGGAAAATGCATAATTTTGCACCGGATTTTGAAAATATCCATTTTTAATCATCAACTCGTTCTATTTACATTACTGCCATGTACAAAATTGAAACTCATCCCATCCTGGATATCAATCCTGCTGAAAAGACAACCTTCCACTTTGAAGGAAAAAAAATTACCGGTGAAAAAGGTTTTACCATCGCTGCCGCACTGCACCAGGCCGGTTTCCCTGTCCATAGCCACAGTCTTAAGAACCGCGAGAGAAGCCTCGAATGCGGCATCGGGAAATGCGGCGCCTGCGAGATGCTGGTGGATGGCCAGATCAAGAGGATCTGCATCACCAGGGTCGACAACGTGAAAGAGGTAAAGGAGATTCCCCATGATTATGCTCCCTACCGTACAAATTATATCAGAGAGAAACCCATCAACGTCTACAAAACCACGGTAGCCATTATCGGGGCGGGTCCTGCTGGACTTGCTGCCCGTGAAGAGCTTAACAAACATTCCGTCCCCAACATCGTCATCGATAACAATGATAAGATAGGGGGACAGTTTATCATGCAGACTCATCAGTTCTTCTTTTTCGAGAGCGAACAGAAGTTCGGAGGTATGCGTGGATTCGACATTGCCAAGACCCTTGCCGGTGACAATCATGAAGGCATCTTCCTGAACTCAACGGTCTGGGATCTGCTTGAAGGAGGAAGGATTGCCGTCAAGAATATTGCTACTGAAGAAATCTATTTTGTTGATACCGAATACCTTGTAGTTGCCACCGGGGCGGTACCGTACATGCCGACCTTTGAGAATGACGACCTGCCCGGCGTTTTTACAGCTGCCGTGGTTCAGAAGATGATGAACAACGAACTGACACTGCTCGGTAAGAATATTCTTACCGTGGGAGCCGGCAACATTGGCTACCTCACGTCATACCAGCTCATGCAGGCTGGCGCCCGTGTTAAAGCCATTATCGAAGCCCAGTCTTTTGAAGGGGGCTTCCCCGTCCAGGCAAACCGCGTCAGAAGACTGGGTATCCCCATACTTACTTCCCATATTCTGCTGAAAGCTATCCCGAATGAACATCACACCGGGATCACAGGGGCGGTTGTTGCTGAGTGTAAAGATTTTAAAGCCATCCCCAG
>JBEKQA010000152.1:0-8335 GCA_049520195.1 Bacteroidales bacterium | reverse complement strand
TGTGAGATTGACTTTGATATATCACGGATATCAACATAATGACCGTGGTAAAGGTTCCAGGAATTCATCAATGTTCGTGTCAGCACGGAAGCTGCAAATAACAACATGAAACCGTAAAAGTATCTCCTGTTGAAAGCAGTTGATGTGGAAATAAACAGGGGCAAAAGTAAAATAGGAAGCTTTGTGCGAAGATCTTTAAAGGCATAATCAAAATCAGTTGTATAAATCAGGCCGATCAGATGCATCAGAAAAATTGAACTGAAGATCAATGCAGGCCGGTTATTTAAGAAAGCCCGAATCCCCTTAAGAATGCTGCTGAATAAAAGCAAAAGGCTAAAAGGAATAGATCCTAAAATGCTTTCCCAAAGAGAGTTATTGCGGAAAAATGTTTGCCATCTGTTTGTGTCATAACGGTCAAGTGCAAAGGTCCCCGCCAGCCAAAACTGGGCTATGCTGACTATGATCTTTGATTGCGGTAAAAAAGCCACCATTACCGCCAAACCTAAGATGTAACAACCCCTTATAAATTGCTTATAATTAAATTCTGTCATTCGTCTTCAGGAAAATAATTTCCTTCTCCCTTTAGATAATTTAGTTTTAAAAGCGTAAAAAGTATCCGTGCCCTTGATGTCAATTCTTTTTAAGGTATAAGGGTCTTTTGGCGGCCAATGATTGATCCGGTTACCAATCCGTAAGGCAAACTGAATATGTGCTTTACGGAAAATCTCATCCATTTTAACTCTTAAATAAGGATCCTTCTTTGGATAGCTACCATAAGGATAGGCTATTACCCGTACAAACGGGATCTTGTGATAACTAAGGGTTTGAATGCAAAGATCTATATCCTTTTCAATCCCTGCAGGATCAAGCTCAGCGTAACCACGATGAAGAAATGAATGCAACCCAAATTCAATATCACCACTTTCTGTCAATTCCCGGATTTCCTCAGCTGAAAGGATGGAATCTGAACCTTGATCCCAGGCGTTTGTCTTCCCAATGTAACCTACAGGAATAAATACACTCGCTTTATAGCCATAGCTCTTTAACATAGGAACTGCAAACTCCAGAAAATTATGATAGGCATCATCGAATGTCAATATTAATGGCCGTCTCGGAAGTGGTTTGCCAATTTTTATTGCTTCAGAAAGATCATGAAAAGAAAGGGTTTGATATCCTTTTCTACGGATGAATTTAAATTGCTGCTCAAGGTTTTTCGTTGATATTGTAAGTCCATCAACCTGATCTTCAGAAACTTTATGGTACATTAAAACAGGAAGACCCTTTCGTCCGAAAAGAAAAATACCATATTCAAAGATCAGCCAGATCAGGCTAAAGATTATTAAAACTGAAATTATGAGCAGGTATATCATCATTTTTTCTCCTGCATTTCAATTGTTTTGGCAACTTTTACTGAGCCATAGATGGCTGCAAAGAATGACCATATAAAACCCGGATAACCATTTAGTATTCCCAGCCTGATAAAATAAAAATTTAAAAAATTAATAGGAAATTTGAAAAATACCCACACTTTTGAAAATTTTCTTCCCTGCGATATATATCCTTCAGCTGCCTGTGAAGTATATGTATTCAGTTTTTGAAGATGATGAGCAAGATCCCGGTATGAATAATGAATAACCTTTCCCTTCAATTTTCCTACAGGACCATTCACATCAACGCTCTCATGGACTGCTACAATCCTGAATTTACCTTTTGTTCTGTCAAATAAGCGTAGATTGCCAACTCCAACATGTTTTAGTACTCGGCCCAAATAGAAAAAAGCAAAGGGTATATAATATCCGCCATGCGGGATTATCTCTTTATTTAACAGGGCTTTGATTTCCTGTACTAACTCATCTGTAACTTCTTCGTCTGCATCGAGTGAAAGAATCCAGTCATTCTCTGCCTGATCCACACCAAATTGCTTTTGCTGGCCATACCCCTCAAATTTGTGTAAAATCACTTTGCACCCTGAAGAATTGCAGATCTCAACCGTGCGATCAGTAGAAAAAGAATCCACTACAATAATTTCATCGGCTAAGTTCTTTACAGAATTTATACAACGAAGAATATTATTTTCTTCATTGTAAGTTATGATAACTACGGATAATTTCCTGATCATCAATATTCAATTTTAAAAAGATCCCAATCAAGGCCTATCATAAATGATTCCCTGAATAAATCCAATTCATTCAGGGATAGTTTTACGCTTAAAAGTATTTCCTTCTCACCTGCATCTGCGAGGATGATCCCCTTTGGATCAACAATGATAGAGTTTCCTGAATGACCTGTTCCAAAGCCATCGGCTCCAATTCTGTTGACTCCTATAACATATGCCTGGTTTTCAATGGCTCTCGCAACCAACAGCGATTTCCAAACATGTGCCCTGCTTCTCGGCCAGTTAGAAGGATAAACGAGAAGATCATATTCATATTTCCCGTTGTGAAAAGTATTTCTGCTCCATACAGGAAACCGAAGATCATAACAAACCAAAGGAAGAATCTTCCAATCTCCTTTTTGAATGATAATCCTGTCATCGCCACTGCTCATAACTTTGTATTCCTCGCTGAGCCTGAAAAGGTGCCGCTTGTCATAAGTCCTGTATATCCCATCGGGAAACATACAAACCAAACGATTATAAAAATGCGATCCTTCAACTATCAAAAGGCTCCCTATCACAATACTGTTCAGTTTACCTGCCCAATATCTCAGAAACTCCATTGTTGGCCCTTCCATGGTTTCTGCACATTTTTGTGTATTTGTTGTAAACCCCGTGTTGAACATTTCGGGCAACACAACAATGTCTGCAGGCTCCAGGACGTCACTTAACAGCTCAGAAAAGTGAATAAGATTCTTGTCGATATCTTCCCAGAAGATTTCTGATTGGATCAAAACTACGTTCAAGTCTTTTTTACTCATTAATGCAATTTCAAGGTAAAATTAAAAATTGTAACCGTTTTCCGCCTGAATATTTTAATTTTGTCTTGATTATAAATAACGATTTTTATGCAAACTATTGATAATTTTAATTTTAAGGACAAAAAGGCTTTGATCCGTGTAGATTTTAATGTTCCTTTAGACAGTGATTTTAATATCACAGATACGAATAGAATTGATGCAACATTTCCCACAATCAGGAAGATTCTGGCTGACGGAGGTTCAGTAATCCTGATGTCGCACCTTGGCCGCCCAAAAGGAGGACCGGAAGAAAAATATTCACTTAAGCATCTACTGGGTTATCTTTCAGCGCAGTTAAAGCAACCTGTGAAATTTGCTGACGACTGCATAGGCCAGTCAGCTAAAGATCTGGCAGCAGGACTTAAACCCGGAGAAGTATTGTTACTCGAAAACCTCAGGTTTTATAAGGAGGAAGAAAAAGGAGATGAAGTTTTTGCAAAAAAACTGGCTTCTCTGGGTGACATTTATGTGAACGACGCTTTTGGTACAGCTCACCGGGCACATGCCTCAACCGCTATTATCGCCAAATTTTTCCCTGATGCAAAATGCTTTGGATACGTTATGGCGGAAGAAATCATTCATCTCGATAAAGTGCTAAAAGAAGCAACACATCCTTTTACAGCTATTCTCGGGGGTGCCAAAGTTTCGGGAAAAATTGAAGTCATCACTAACCTGATGGATAAAGTGGATAACCTGATCATTGGAGGAGGAATGATGTTCACTTTTATCAAAGCCCTGGGTGGAGAGGTCGGAAGCTCTCTTGTTGAGGATGAGCTACTTGAAACTTCACGTAATATCGTTGAAAGAGCTAAAATCAATGGCATTAATTTGTATTTGCCAATGGACGCTGTCATCGCTGATGCTTTTTCCAACGATGCCAACATCAAGTCATGCAACGCCTATGATATTCCAGACACATGGATGGGCCTTGACATTGGTACAAATACTGTACAAAAGTTTGCCCATGTCATTGAAAACTCTTCAACAATTCTGTGGAATGGCCCAATGGGAGTTTTTGAGATGAGAAATTTTGAAGAAGGGACAATGAAAATTGCAGAAGCCATCGCAAATGCAACTGAAAAAGGAGCTTTTTCACTCGTCGGCGGCGGTGATTCTGTTGCAGCAATTAATAAATATGATCTGGCTGACAAAATAAGCTATGTTTCCACAGGAGGCGGCGCCATGCTGGAATACATCGAGGGTAAAGAACTGCCTGGCATCAAAGCAATTAACGGGTGAATAGGATAATAATCAGCCGTACTGACAATCTTGGTGATGTTATTCTGACCCTACCCATGGCAGGAATTCTGAAACAGCATTATCCCGGTTTGAAGATTATTTTTCTTGGTAAGAAGTATACAAAACCGATTATCGATGCCTGTGTTCATATCGATGAATTTCTGGATTGGGAGGAACTCGACAAAAAACTTGAATCGGGATTAAGGACTGAAACCACAAATGAATTAAAAGCAGATGCGATTATTCATGTATTTCCGGTAAAAAAAATCCAGAAGCTGGCCAAAATTGCCGGAATTCCAGTCCGGATAGGTACTTCACACAGATCGTATTCATGGCTCTATTGTAATAAGCTGATCCATTACAGCCGGAAAAACTCAAATCTCCACGAAGCTCAGCTTAACTTAAAATTATTAAAACCATTAGGTATTACCAGGGAATACACACTTACAGAAATTCCCGGATTCTACGGACTAACCAGGATTCCCTCATTATCAAATATTTTTCCCCCGCATCCGGAAAGGTTTAACCTCATCCTTCATCCCAAATCTAAAGGAAGTGCACGTGAATGGGGCACCGATAATTACTCAAGTTTGATCGGGCTTCTCCCTGAGGACAAATTCAACATTTTTGTTACAGGAACAAAGGAAGAAGGTGAAATGATGAAGGATTTTCTGGTCAAACATCAAAACCGGATTCATGATCTTACCGGAAAACTTTCACTGGAGGAATTTCTTTCTTTTATCAACTCCTGTGACGGTCTGATTGCCGCTAGTACTGGGCCGTTGCATATTGCAGCTGCCCTGGGCAAAAAAGCAATCGGTATTTATGCTCCCATGCGACCGATTTTCCCTGCACGATGGGCCCCTTTGGGTGCAAATGCCTCTTATCTTGTGCTGGACAAAAAATGTAATGACTGCCGCCGGACTGAAGATTGCACCTGTATTCGGGCAATAACCCCGGAAGATGTTGCCGATAAGATTTTATCTTAAACCAGGAAAAAAACAGAGTACCTTCATTCCAGCCTTTTTAAATCACACAATTCAGAAATTAATTCCTCTGTGGAACTCTGTGCATTCTCTGTGAAACTCTGTGTAATGACTTTCTTTCCAGAATACGCCTAAAGATTTTCTTAAAAACAACAATTTGAATCAGAGATTCATCATTATTCGAGTAATATTATGTCGATATAGTTTACTTATAGTTGATTCGAATGGTAAACGAAGGAAGAACGAAGGAAGACTATAGTTTTGGTATGGGTAGTGTATAGGATAGACGATGAGAGGATGGTGGAAATATGAAAATAGGGGGAATTAATCTGGAATTATGAAAGAAGAATTAAAAATTAGGAATCAGGAGCCGTTTTAATCTGGAATTAGGAGTGGGATTTAACCCAATATTTCCCGGCTGGACGTACCTCTTCCACACCAGTTAATTGATTTTCAAAGAAATAATATTGGTAATTTATTGGAATGGCCGCGTTACGTTTAAGGCTTTAAACCCCACCCCCAGCCCCTCCCCCAAGAGGGAGGGGAGTTTTGGGAACTTTTATGTGCTACCGATATCAACCTCAGCCTCGACTGTATTGCCTGGCCGGTCTTTGACCCGGACAAGAATCCGGCATGATATATAATCAACATTCTCAACAGTTGCTTTGTACTCCCATTCCATGTTACCCGAAAACTCCCTCGGAACTGCAGCGCCGAACTCAATAATGTCTCCTATGGCATTAAAGATAACTACGCCAACCCCTTCGATATTCCACTTATCCCAGGCCGAAACGGTAACTACATCTCCTGGATGCCCTTTATATTCACGCACATCAACACATTCTATAACCGGCCGAGTCTGATAATCAGAAACTCCTGCATGATAAGGACTCAGGTCCGGCCTTTTCTTAGTGTAATACTCACATAGGGCCGGATTATCTTTGACAAACAGGCCATACTTCACTGCCTTGGCAAACTTATTCATAAACTCAAGTTGCCTGGCGGTCTTAATTACCTTCGAGCAGTCAGGCCGCTTTGACATTACTGACTTCCCGCTGTAATTTCTGAAAACAATATCTCCCACTCTACCGGAGTATTCCCTAGTTATCACATTGTTAAATGATATTGCCATAAGTGATGTTTTAGAATTAATGAGTCTTAAATTATTTTAATGTAGTTCAGTATATAATTAAATTCGAATTGATTTGAAAGTTAAACGATTCTTAATCATAGCGTTATGTTTATCCCAGCTTCCCACGGATCAATAAGCCAAAGCTAACCCTGAGATATAACACATTATTATCGCACAAATATTGTGAAAAAACCTAATAAACACAAGATATAAAGTTAATAAATAATGATTCTAAATATATTACTAACTGGTTGAATGTGCGTTATTTACTAATAGGGTAAGTTACAGAAAATTACATTAGAAAATAAATTTACAGTAAATAAATTCAAAATGGCAGAAATTTTGCTGATGAATTGTATTCCTCCAAAAAATTTAATTCGATTATGTATGTTGAAAAGAAACATTTAGAGCCTACCCGTCGTATAAGGAGAGATATTAGTATTTATGCAGGATTTCAGAATCGTAAATAATTACCTGATAATAAATGCCGGAGTCATAATTGGCAGGGTATTGACTGTTTCAGATTAGAACCCAAAAAATAAATCAGTCAGATCGACAAAAGCTATTATTCTTATTCAACAATATTTAATACTGTCAGGAATTTGGTTCTGGAATATTCTTATATTCTTGAAAAAGGAAAAGTTAAAAGCTTAAAATCATTTAGTGCAAACAAATACAAAAGAAGGATGAAAGATCTTTACAGGTTCACTAAAGTATTGATAGTGGCAATTATAATGATGGCGGGTTTTACAACACATGCTCAGACTCCTACTTATTCGTGTGTTGCCATGAACGATACGTTGATAAGTGCAACTGTGTATCAGTTTGATGTCTACATCTATCAAACTGGGGCAACTGCTTTTTATCTCAACGATTTTCAGTTATCACTTCAGATCTCGAATACAACAGGAATTCTGAACGGTGGAACAATTACTGGTTCCTATGTTTCAGGATCCTCCCAACTCTCCTCATCCCTCACTCCGGCTGGAGTAAGTACATACCTTGTCGGAGGCAATTATGAAATACGCGTAAATGGAGTTACTTCCAACTCTAATGGATCACTTATTCCTACAACAGGAATAAGAGTAGGTACTTTTCAAATCACAAATACGGCTGCATTTGCCCAGGCTAATATGAATCTGACCTGGTGGAATACAGTCCCGGCTGCAACTTATATCTATGCCATTGTTCCACCTGGTGTCTCAGGAACAGCCACTCTTATTACCAGTATGTCGTACCATACTACAAATTTAACGAACCCTATTTTAAACGCACCCATAACTGCATTTAATATTACCGGTGCCGGTAGTTATTGTACGGGAAATCCTGGCTTGGCAATTGGATTAGATGGATCTCAGACAGGCATAATGTATAAATTATTTCAGAATGGAACTCATATAGGTTCTAATGTTGCAGGCACAGGCTCTGCAATTACATTCGGAACATATCCTGCAGCAACATATACTGCAACTGCCTATCGTAAAGCGACTTTTTTAACGAATAATATGAATGGAAGTGCCGTGGTTACTGCTTTACCTAATAACCCTGTTAGTATTTCCATTTCTTCTTCAGCAAATCCTGTTTGTTCAGGATCATCAGTCTCTTTCACTGCAACTCCAGTGAATGGAGGAACGTCTCCTTCTTACCAGTGGCAGGTAAATGGAGTGAATGCTGGTACTAATAGTTCGTCATATACGTATATCCCGGTGGCAAATGATGCAGTAAAATGTATCCTGACCTCTAACGTATCATGTCCAACCGGGAATCCCGCGACTTCTAATACAGTCACCATGACTGTGAATGCATTACCTAATGCTCCGACATCCGGTGGAAATCAGACTATTTGCTCAGGACAAACCATCCCCGCTCTCACTGTAACCGTGGGATCCGGACAGACTGCCGACTGGTATTCAGTCTCTTCCGGTGGTTCTGTTTTAACTGGTGGCAGTGGCACTTTAAGCTATACTCCTTCTTCAGCAGGAACATATTACGCCCAGGCAAGAAATACCACAACATCTTGTGT
>JBEKQA010000151.1:0-8363 GCA_049520195.1 Bacteroidales bacterium | reverse complement strand
TCCGCCCGGACTTCTGCATGATCGCTTTGCAGATTCTGGCCTATCATGAGAAGTGGCATCAGGAATATTTGGAGAACATTAGAGATAAAGAGCCACAATACAAAAGCCGGAAAAGGATCAAAACGGACCTCTTTTGGCGCCAGTGAATTCCAGCCCAGCCAAACCCCTGTCCATATAAAAACGATAAGGAAGAACCCCATTGTCCCGACATTATCTGTGATCCAGATTGCTAGTTTATCGAGGCGGGTCAGTTTTTTCTTCACTTCGACATTTGCATTCCTGATCGGTTTGCGAAGAGCCCTTAGTTCTTTTAACGATTTTGGGTTATGAATATCCATAGTATCAGATTAAATTAAAAAGAAATCAATTCCAATTGTAATTATAATGTTTCAATAAGTTTTTCGAGAGCTTTCTTCACGGTGGGGAAATAAGTTCCTACTCTTGGATCCATAATATCACCACCAAACCCGGTTGGCTCATCAGAGGCACTTTTTTCTATTTTCATTAACCTGTCTTTCTGCTCTTTGGGATTGAAAGCTGTAAGCGTCCAGACGCATATTACCCGAATAAAATTATTCCGGGCAGCATCACTAATGACTTTCAGTAATTCCTGCTTGCAATCAGGTGTATTATAAGCAATCAACGCGCGTGCTGCAGAGACCTGATTATGAAAATTTGAGGTGTCATTAAGGAATGGAATAACCTGCCGGTAATAACCTTTCAGACGAAGATGATAAATGCATTCCAAAGCAACATGCTGATTAAAGAAGGTTTCGATCTCCATGGAATCTAACTCTGCTGGTTTCTGCTGCAGATACTTACTCACGTAATCATTTATAAATTTCTTGTCATAAGGCAGGTTGTGATAATTATTAAAAATAGCAGTCATCGTTTTCTCATAAATATCAACAGGCACCAAAGCCTGATGATAACTGTGCCTGTAAGTTGCATTTACCTTGCCTCCTTCTATATAATCAAAGCCGGTAGTGGGTGTTGCAATGCAATATTTCCCCTTTTCATTCTTTTTAATAAAGAAATAGCTTTCTCTTATGCCTTCAAATTCAAAATGGGCATCATTTCCTGTGGAATAACTGGTTAAATTAAGCAGGTAGAAGTCTGTGATGCTGATATTTCCTCTTAATTCATTACCTGCAAGAGTTTTGATTATTTCGATATTCACTCCCTGGTTCCTGTCAAAGGATTTGATCTTTGCCAGTATAAAGGAATCAGCCTCTTTTATTACTTTGTCCTGCCAGGGCTCGTCCCATGTAGTTGCGTGCAGGCCGGCTGAAATGAGAAAAATGATGAATAAAAGGTAGTTGTGCTTTATCATTCCTGAATAATGAACTTCAAAAGTAATGATTATAAAAAAGCGAAACCACCGCCTGAACTAACTGCTATCATAATTTTCTTTCCTGCTTTTTATACCTTTGACGATCAAATTACATCGATTCATGGCAAACCCGGTTAAAAATAGTGCTTATTATGAATCCCGTCTGAATTTGTACAGACAGCTTGTCGCCGTGAATACCATCATAGAAATAAAAGGAGCAACTGTTCCTTATACCTCCTGCAATGGCCATATGTTTTCTTACCTGGAAAAAGATGGTTCTTTCGGACTCAGGCTTCCTCCCAAATCACTGGATGAATTTCTAAAGAGGTACAGCACAACGTTGTTTAAATCTTATGGAATTATAAAAAAGGAATTTGCCCTGGTACCTGATGAACTTTTTACAAACACAGAGGAATTGTTGCCATACTTTGAACTAAGTTTTGAATACGTTAAATCATTAAAACCAAAATGAATATTAAAACAGGTAGTGTACCGGTAAAAAACGCCATTATTTTTTACAAGATCTATGGTGAGAGTAGACCCATTCTTTTGATGATCACCGGGGGGACCGGCGATGCTGACAGTTACGAAAGTATCATTCCTGATTTTATTGATCATTATACAATTGTGACCTATGACCGCAGGGGTTACACAAGGAGCCCGATCGATCATATTTCAGATCATGAAACCATTGATATTGAGACCCAAAGCGAGGATGTTAGTGCTTTGATCAGATCCATAACCCATCAACCCGTTGTTGTTTTTGGAAGCAGTCTTGGTGCAGTTATTGCAATTGACCTTGTAATGAGGTTTCCTGACCTTGTCAGTAAAGTTGTTGCACACGAGCCACCTCTGGTAGGCTTAATTCCTGAAGAAGAGAAAAAAGGCAAGGAGCCGCAGATAATTGAAAATGAACATCCGTTTGAAACCATCCGAAGATTCACGGCTTCTTTTGGTATGGTTCCAACCGAACTAACCGGACAGTCCGGTAAACCTGTTACCGAAGAGTCAAGAAAGAGAAAAACCGCCAATGCAAAGTTTTTTCTTGAGCATGAATCTGACGGAGTCAATAAATATATGCCGGATCCTGTCAAGCTTAAAGCCATTGTTCCAAAGACCGTTTTTATGGCCGGCAAGGAAAGTAAAGGTAATTTTCTCTATGCCATCGCAATGAAAACTGCTTCTGAATATGGGATACCATTTTTCGAGATGCCGGGTCATCATGTAGGCTATGCACAATACCCCAAAGCATTCAGTAAAGAATTAATTAATATTCTTAAAGGTTGAAGTAATTATAATTTGTAAAGATCCGGTTTAATACCAACCGGCACCTCTTTTTACAGGGTAATAATTTTTAAAACAGGATGGATCTCCCTGTAATATTCACTTGCGCCTGAAGGTCTTTGAGAGTGTGCACCATCCCAGAATGGGACTCCAATTATCCTGACTTTTACCGGCAGATGTGTTTCTTTCAGCTTATCCCAGATTTTATAACCTTGCTCTCTGGTTTGTCCGAACAAGTTTCTCAATGCAGGAAAGGTATCAAAAGTTGGGCAACCGGGATCAGGAATCTCTCCGACCATGGTTTCAACGGAAGATACAGATCTTAAGATCAGGTGAAGATCATGGTCATCCTGCTCATATTTCATTTTGACAACATAAGCGTCGATTTCCACCACCAGGTCTTCAGTTGGGTATCTGGGCAAAAGACCATCCGACCGGTTATTATCATAGAGCACTTTGGGAGGTCTTTCCCTGACCAACTGGTCAAGGGAGGTTTGAATTGGCTTTCGTGTCAATAGTGCAGGGCCCTCTTTATCCGTCAGTGTTTTGATGTCCCAGCGCCAGGTCCCGCATTTGTTGGGATCACGCCTGTGCTGTGAGAAAACCAGCAACCCCGAAACCAGGAAAACGGATAGACATAATGAAAGTGTCAATTTCAGTCTTATCCTATTGATTGAACTTAATTTAAAAAGATAATTTTTCATCCGGATACTCATAATCTCATTTGAATACTATAAAGGTAATAAAATGATAAGATACAAACGACAGGGGAAAAATATAGAAAGAAAATGTATATTTGTACAACTGAAAATGATCGCGCACTGTCAATCTTATGATACCCGCCAACGAAATAAAATCAATAGCCCTGGAGCTTGGCGCTGACAGATGCGGGATTGCCGGCAACGACAGCTTCAGTTCTGCACCTGCCGGTTTCCGGCCAACAGATATATGGTCAAAATGTAAATCTGTGGTCGTTTTCCTTAAAAAGCTGCCTTCCGAGGTTATCATGACTGAGAATCCGGTGGCTTACACACATACTGCCCATGTCATCTATTCTACCCTGGATCTGATTGGAATGAGCCTGGGCAGCAAGCTTGAAAAACTGGATATTAAAACAGTTCCGGTCCCGACTGATGTTCCCTATCTTTACTGGGATGCTGAGAATAAACACGGTATGGGAATTCTTTCTATGCGTCATGCAGCATTCAATGCAGGATTGGGTATCCTGGGCAGAAATACATTACTTATCAATCATGACCTGGGAAACATGGTTTATATCGGAGCTGTACTGACCGATACCGAATTAGAACCTGATCCTGTTGTCAATGATTTTACCTGCCCTGAAAATTGCGACCTCTGTCTTGTGAGTTGCCCGGTATCTGCTTTGGATGGAATTACAGTTAATCAAAAACTATGCAGGGAAAATTCCTGCCTTGTCCATCCAAGAGGTTGGGATATTTATACCTGTACTGAATGCCGTAAGGTGTGTCCTTTAAGAACTGGAAAAGCATGAAAACAATCCTGAAATAAGGTGAATAAAATGAAAAAGTTAGTCTGTCTGTTATTCTTGTTGTACCCATGTATCGCATTTAATCAGCAACCATGGCATAAATCCGCCCCACTGGGTTTTGCATGGAAGAATGCCGGTAATGAAGGTTTCTCGGCAGGAGAGGTCAATTACACAAGCCTTGCTTTCAGTCCTGCCGATGGCAAACAATATCTGGCTTTCCAGGATATGACAAATGCAGGAAAGGTAACTGTCATGAACTTTGATGGTTCTGAATGGAGTATCGTTGGATCTGCCGGCTTCTCAGCGGGTACTGCTCATTTTATTGGACTGGTTTTCAGCCCATCCGGACAACTCTATGTGGCTTACAGTGATTCTGCAAATGACTGGAAAGCTACGGTAATGCAGTTCACCGGAACTGACTGGATCAATACAGGAAATGTTGGTTTCTCTGCAGGTGAAGCTGACTATATCAGTTTGGCATTCGATACATCCGGCAATCATATCTATGTGGCATACAGTGACTTTGCGGTTTCCAAGAAGGCGACAGTCATGAAATTCGATGGCACCAACTGGGTCATCGTTGGAACCCAGGGCTTCTCAGCCGGGGTAGCCAATTATACAAGCCTTGCTATCAGTCAAACAGGTCAGCCCTGCGTGGCTTATAGCGATTCAGTCAATTCCAAAAAGGCAACATTAATGAAATTTGATGGCACAAACTGGACAAGTATTGGTAATGTGGGCTTTTCGGCAGGGGGGGCTTATTATATAAGTCTTGCATTCAGTCCGGCAGGAGAACCCTATGTGGGCTATTGTGATTATGGAAACGGCGCAAAAACCACTGTAATGAGGTATCATGGAACAAGTTGGCAAATTTTAGGACAGGCCGGATTTTCGGCAGGACAGGCATCATATTTAAGTCTGGCTTTCAACCCCTCTAACGGGCACCCTTACCTGGCCTACCAGGATTGGCAAAAAACTTTTAAAGCAACCGTAATGAATTATTCTGCAGTTATTTGGGTTAATGTGGGGAGTTCGGGTTTTTCGAAAAGCAAGGCGAATTATACGACCCTTGCCTTCAGTTCATCCGGTGAACCGAATGTTGGATTCGTGGATTATGCAAGTTCACAAAAAGCTACGGTAATGAAATTCGACTCGGTGTATGTGGGAATCGGTGAGCATCCTTATACAACGTTATCCATTTATCCCAACCCGGCGACAGATAAAATCATCATTGAAACAAATCTCAGCGGGGAATGCTCTGTTTTAAACTGTGTTGGGCAGGAGTTTATCCATCTGAAATTGACCCGGACGAAAAACGTGATTGATATAAGTACTTTACCAAGTGGAATTTACATGGTAAAATTGACCAGTGGAGAGGAAGTGCAGGTGGGTAAGTTCATCAGGCAATGAGATTAACCTTCATTGTCTGATTTTTGAACAAAATGTTATTTCTTTTGCCGGATCAAAAGAAATAACGAAAGAAAACTCCTTTCCCGCTGCACGAAATTTGCTAAAAATCAGCGTCATTCGCTAAATTTCGGGAACTCGTCACTTCGTTCCTCAGACAACCCGAAATTCTTTACGCTCATTCCTCGATTTTCTATACACAAATTTCATAATGCGGGGAAAAAGCAGTTACTCTGTTACTCTGTCACTGTGTTACTGTGTCACTCCGTGTCATCGATGGAGTAGTTCATTATTTTTTCTATATTTGTGAATCAGATTCGCGAAATATAATCTTCACAAGTTTGTTTTAATTTCAACCTGTCAAATAAGACATTTTATTTTTAACCTAAAAACTTAACCCATGAAACTGCTTCGCTTAAAATCAACGCTGATGATCCTGGTTATCGGTGCATTTCTCTGTTCCTTCACCCCGGAAGGACCTTCAAACGAAACCATCACTAAAGACTGGAACACTTATTTTCAAAGAAATTCCACCAAAGATTGTATTAGTTCCATGACTTTTAAAATTGTCAGCAGATCCATTGAGAAATCAGAATTGCAGGTCCTGGCAAAAATATCATGCGATTGGAATGCCCAATGTGATACAGTTAAAGGCACCAAGCCCAGCAAGTTATTTATGAAAGGCACCGGCAAAAACAAAACTGCAGGTTTTAAAATGGTGTATGTAAAAGAAGGAAAGGATTGGATCTTTAAAGGCTTTATCCGTCTCTGATTTCTGAACCTCTTTTATATTTTAAATTATGGATACAGTAACTTCTGGAAAAACCAGAGTTCCTGACAACCCTAAGCCGATTTTTGTTGACCATAATATCTTTTTGACAATTAACAAGATAAGAAGGTAAGATTGGTCTTTCCAAAACAGGTCACTGCGAGTGTTTTTTCCAGTTTCGTAATATTCACCTTAGTATTCAGATGTTTGTTTTGTCGCAAACATTATGCAAACTTGCTTTGCTGCGAAAAAGATGCTATATTTACGAGGGCGATTTGCACAGGAAAGAAGGTGATCAGTTTCACCTGGTTTTTCAATCTAATACATAATTTGAATTTGTTATTTAACCTCAAAAACAAACAATATGAAAATTATTACTTTGTTGTTATTTATGTTTTTTTTGATGAGCATCGACCTTTCACTTAAAGCACAGTCCTATGTTCCATTACAAGTTACCGGTTTCTCTGATGATTTAATAGCCAATGATTCAGCGGATGTAGTGGGTTCAACAACCCACGGATTTGACTGGGACGCTTCTGGTGGCGCAAATTATTATAAAAGTGGCTATATCCTTAATGGCATAACAGGTTGTTGTGGACTTCCAGTCAACGGATTGATAAATAGTATAGGTACTCCGGGTGTTGTTTACCAGTTAGCTAATTACACGGGTAATAATGCACTATTATTAATTAGTTTAAATCAGGCGGGAACTTTAACTTTTATAAATCCCGGAGTTTTCGATCACATTTCAATATGTGCTGCAAGTGCCGGAACTCCACATGTACCCACAACATTTTCTGCTCAATTAAATTTCAGTGATGGTTCAAACACAGTTTACAATTTTTCAGTACCGGATTGGTTTGAAACTAATCCTTACCCTACTGCAATTACGGGGCTTGATAGAGCTTTCAGATATACGAATACCTTTCAAAACGTCACCGATAATCCAAAAATGTTTGATTGTGTAATCGTTATGGATTCTACTGATAAAACAAAAGTTCTTACGAGTATTACTTGTACTAAAACTGTAGCTAATGACAGAACCGGCATTTTTGCTGTTTGCGGTATCACAGCAAACGGCACGCCTTCAGCGGTTCTTGAAATGGCAGCCACTGACGTTACCAACGTGAGTTTTAATGCCAACTGGGACTCTGCAGCAACGGCAACGTCATATTATATTGATGTTTCTACTACGAACGATTTTTCACATATGGTAGGAGTTTACAATAATTATAATACAGGCCATGTAACTACATTTAATGTAACAAATTTATCACAAGGCACAAAATACTATTATAGAGTGCGTGGTGCAAATTCATATGGTCAGGGTCCAAATTCCAATATTATTACTGTTACAACGACCGGCTTGGGAATTGGGGAAAAGAATATCGGCAACATTAACCTTTATCCCGACCCTAATGATGGTCAATTCAATATTGCAATCACAACGGGTTCAGAAGAATCATTCACCATCAGTGTTTACAATAATCTTGGAATTAAGATCTATGAAGACGCGAATGTGGCAGTAAATGGTTCACTTATCCGCTTGATCGACCTGGGACTTGCTCCTGATGGAATGTATACAGTGATCATCACCGGCAACCATGAGACTGCTTTGAAGAAGTTTATTGTAAAAAGGTAGGAATTATCAATGAATACTTAATAATTCATTTTTTTATTACGGAATTCCGCTATTGAAAAAGTGACAGAGTAACAGAGTGACAAAGGAATAGAGTGACAGAAATCAGAATGACAATGCAAAACAATTCCGGGCAAATTGCACGCAGCCCTTATCTGGTTGGCATTGAAGATCAATTTGATACTGAATAGAAATGTAATGACAATAGTGGGTTCCCATATTTTTTATTACGGAATTCCGCTATTGAGAAAGTGACAGAGTGACAGACTAACAGAGAAACAGAGTGACAAAGGAATAGAGTGCAAAATCCGGTGATATTGACCACCTAAATCCGGTTGAAAGTGACCACCTTCTTTCCGGTGCAAATTGACCACCCCCATTTTCTCCTCATTTTTTCCCGATCTTATCGCTTTTAGACGGT
>JBEKQA010000150.1:0-8397 GCA_049520195.1 Bacteroidales bacterium | reverse complement strand
ATCCTTTGAAGCACCCGCGCCAAGAAGAAATACTACTTTTTTAAAAGCATCACCCAGATTCATAGAAACCATAGTGAGTTACGTGCGAACTGTTCTAACTCTTTGTTCTGAAATTGTGAAAAAATTCCCGCTATAATATCAGAATATTCAATAGTAACTGGCATATTACGTTGGCGGACACTTTTCCAATACATTCTTGAAAACTGATAAACCTGGTCTATCAATTCTCTAATAACACTGAAATCGTTGAACTTATCGTAATTAGAAAACTTGAAATGGATTTTTATTGGTAAAGGAAACCCATCAAGTCTTGTTCCCGTATTAATTGAATATCGTGTATTGTTACATAGAATAAATTCATTCCATTTTGTTTTGATAAATGTTCCGCTTTGTGGCATTTTACCATCATATGAGCAGTCAAAGAGAACATAATCTTTATTTTCAGTATGATTTATGGTTAGTACTACATATGGTAAACTGAGATTGAGATGTTCAAGAACTTCTCTAATTGGTTCTTCTTCTTCCTTGTTCATCTTCTTGTAATAATGAAGCACTAACCGCTCACATCCTCTATTCTCTGTAATATAATCTTCAATACTTTTTCTGATTGATTCAGCCAATGAAGTGATATCACCTTTTTCGAAAGCATTAAATCCTTTAAAACTACCATCATTTGAAAAACAAAAAGCATTTCCAACAAATCGTTCAGACCCTTTGGTAAAACGATCTGCTCCAATCCCTATAACCAAATCATTTTTAACTGGTCTGTATAATCTCCAAGGAATGCCCCCAAGTTTTGCAAGCAAAGCAATTGCAATGTTGGGCAGAAAAAAATTAAAAGATGGATTATCAATATTGTTTTTATAAATGACTTGTGAGGTGATCCCTTTGCTTATCAAGATTTCTTTAAGACGATAATAAACGGAATCTTCCCTTTCGTCTGGTGCATCTCTTTTTATCCGTGAAATATAAAGCGCACAATAGGTATTTGTCTTATTATCAATTGGATTCTTATCGAAGCAAGAAATGATTTCAGGAATTGGATCACTTTCTTTGAATCGAATAGAATTAGGTATGTCTATTTCAAATTGAATATTGACAAAAGATTCCAACCCAGGAAAACTTTTATATCCTTTCTTTAAATACGAATAAAGCTTGTTTGCTAATTCTTTATCATCTTCGTGAAAGATGAAAAAAAACTTAACTGGATTATTTAATGGTGGTCCCTGAATCGGCCCATATTCTTTCATTCCAATATATGGAATGAAGTTCTTCTGATTATTTCCAAATAAAAGAAGGTTACTATCTTCAGAAGTGTGTTGTATTTTATCATCATAAGGTCTATAAAACCCAGATTCAAAAATTTTTATCCTATTCCCAATAATTTCATCCCTGAGATATTTATCATAGAAATTGTGAATAAGCGAATAGTACTTTTTGTACTTATTTTCTGAACGATTTAAATTTGGATCAAGATTTAAAACTCTCTTTATATCCCTATTGAGTATTGGAAAAATATTCTTTCGATCTCCTTTTTCATTATCAGTCAGCCACTTATATTTTGTAATTCGATCCCTATACTTAACTTTTCCAAGATGTTCAGGCTTTAATATTGCAACATCGAAATTTTTACTTAAAATGAACGAATCGCCATCATAAGAAACCAGAAGACTTAATCCCTCAATCAAATCATTACTGTCAATGCGTAGAGTGAACTTGTTGTACTTTATATAATCAGTGTTGTGAAAGTCGTAATCTTCAATCCATACTTCTGTGTCCTTAACAAAATTTTGGTTTGTAAGGACTGTTTTGTTATAAAAGTGGTCAAATAGAATTTTATTAAAAAAGTGTTTAGCGAATCGGCGATTTTCAATAAGATTTACTGATAATGATAAATCTACAGAATTGGAAGTAATCGACCACCATCCAAATTTTTCGATGTTTTCATTTTTGTTGATTGGGAAATTTTTGGGTAAGTTGCCTTTAAATATGCGATTGTACCCCTCTTTCTCAACAGTAGAAAAGAAAATTTCAGCTTGTTCGTTCAGAATTTTAAATGGAAGAATGTTGATTTTATAGTCGCTCATTATTATTTGTTGAACTCATTTTTAAAAGCAATCCTGATTATTGCATTGATTAAATATTTTTTGAAGCAATATTAATAAAAAATGTGACTTGTCAAAAGTACTTTTACCCTCCGAAGCAATAATTTGTTTAAAGAACAGCTATAAAAGTGTTCTATCTGATGTCTGCGATTATCATTTATTTGACTTTTTTTGCTTATATTTATCAGCAGAATAAATGTAAAAATCAAAAAGATGAAAACCTGGCGAAAAGTTTTCTCTGGTTCGAAATCAGGTGGTGAATCTGGTAATCAAAATCCCAAGTCTACCAACACAATGATTGACATGGATTTTGACATGGTTCCAGACTTATTTTGTGTTCTTTCAATTGAAGGGGGATTGAAAAACCTCAGCTATGAGTGGGAATCTATGTCTGGGTTTACAATTCAAGAATTACGTTTTCGTCCTTTAACCGAGTTTATTCATCCTGATGATGTTGAAGGAACAATAAAGGCTTTAGAGGATATAAGTAAAGGAATAACATCCAAACCCTTTCTTAACCGTTTCTTTTGTAAAGATAATTCTTGTAAGTGGTTAGAATGGCGTGTAAAGGCGAGTAAAAACAATTCGGAATTATATGCCATCGCAATTGATATAACAGAACGGCGCCAAAAAGAGTATATACTTCGTGAGAGTGAAAGAAAATATGAGGCAGCTTTCACTACGAGTCCAGATGCTGTAACAATTAGCAAGATGGATGGAACTTATATTGATACCAACGTGGGATTTAATGAACTCACCGGTTATTCAAGGGAGCAGGTTATTGGGACAACCTCTTTGGATCTTGGTATATGGGCTAATCCTGATGACAGAGAAAAGGTAGTCAAGATATTGGAGAAAGAAGGATGTGTAAATAATTTTGATTCTGTTTTCCGTTCACAGGATAGATCATTAAAAACAGTGTTAATATCTGCTTCCTTGATCCGAATAAATAATGAACCTCATATTTTAGCGGTACATCGGGATATTACTAGTTGGAAGTTAACCGAAAAAGCTCTAAGGGTGAGTGAGAACCGTTTTCGACAAATTGCTGAGAACTCCGAGGATATTATTTGGGAGGTTGACACAGAAGGTCGGTATATATATTGCAATGAAATTATTGGTAATATTCTAGGATATAAAGTTGAGGATGTGGTTGACCATAAATACTTTTATGAATTCTATGAACCAAGTGAACGGGAGGAGCTTAAAAAGGAAGCCTTTATCACGTTTGATCGTAAAGAAAAATTCAGGAATTTTATTAATTACAACATTCATAAAGACGGTCATACGGTGATTTTGGAGACGAACGGTTCACCTATATTGAATAAAAAAGGTGAACTAATCGGATATCGTGGTACAGATACAGATATCACAAAACGTATTATGGCTGAAACGGCATTACGTGAAAGTGAAGAGAAATATCGTCTTTTGGCAGTAAACACTACAGATGTCATCTGGACCATGAACCTTCAGGGAGAGTTCACATACATAAGTCCTTCCGTACAAAAATTCTTAGATTTAACCCAAGAAGAGGCTCTCCAGAAGAACATTGACAGCACCCTGACTCCTGAATCAGCAGCAATCGCCAAACAAATATTAAGTGAAACCTTAGAATTAATTAAGGCTGGGAACAAACAAATCATCAGAACACTCATTCTTGAATTTTATTGCAAAAATGGATCAACAGTATGGGGTGAACTTACAGTAAATACGTTCTTTAACGATAATCAACAATTATTGGGGTTTGTGGGGATAAGCCGTGATATTACTGAACGCAGAAAGGCTGAACAAAAATTGATTCAGACGATGGCAGCGGTGGAATCAGCCAGTGATGCAATCGGTATATCAGACGCTAATAATCAGATCATTTACCGGAATAAAGCTTTGGCTGACTTATTCGAATATGAGACATCAGAAGAATTGCAAGCTGCTGGTGGCTGGCAAGTTTGTTTTAAAGATCCTATGGTTGGTAAAGAGATTTATGATCATATAATACAAGGAAAATCATGGACGAGAGAAATTGAAATGGTTACCAAGAGTAGACGCGTTTTTCCTGCTTTTGTACGGGCCGATACCATCCATGATGATAATAACAATATAATTGGACTCCTTGGGATCATTACCGACATAACAGAACGTAACCGATCGAGAGAGAAGTTACAAAACTCTGAACAGCTTTTTCGATCCCTTGCCGAATATTCCCCCAATATGATTCTTATCATAATTAAGGACAAGATTTATTACGTCAATCAACTATGTGAGAAAAAACTGGGCTTTACAAAAGAAGAACTTTATGCCCCCGATTTCGACATTGATAGTCTATGTATACCTGAACACTTAGAGGTATTTAAAAAGAATCTACACCTTAGCTCAATAGGGAAAGAGGTTAAGCCTTTTGAATTACTCATGACAGATAGAGGTGGAAAGGTTTTATACACCATGGTCATCACACAGCCTATCCAGATTGGCGAAGAACAAGCAATCCTTGGGGTTATCGTTGATATTTCCGAACAAAGGTGGGCGGAAGATATCGTTAAACAAAAGGCACATCAGATTGATAACTTTTTTAAAATCATGGTTGATCGGGAACTTAAATTAGTTAACTTAAAAAAAGAAGTCAATCAATTATTGGAAAAGTTTGGCAAAAAAGCTAAATATATTTTTTATGATAATGATTCGACTCAAACTAAAAATAGTGATTAATGTGAAGCAGGAGTTGGAATTTCGTACCTAATTTGAATGAAACTGAATTATTGATTAATCAGGTCTAACAATGCGAAAATTCTTTTTTGGGAAATAATTTATTTTGGCAAATTGTTTGACCTTTACTTTAAAATTCAACTTTGTACCAACTCAAAATCACTATCAATGGTATCACACCTCCCATATGGAGAAGGCTATTAGTCAGTGAATATATCATACCTTTCAAGCTGTATCACATTATTCAAGAAAGTTACGGATGGAAAAACTACGATTTT
This sequence comes from Bacteroidales bacterium, assembly GCA_049520195.1. GTDB lineage: Bacteria > Bacteroidota > Bacteroidia > Bacteroidales > FEN-979 > FEN-979. The sequence goes on along the minus strand of JBEKQA010000150.1, from coordinate 3,314 downwards.
TTGGACTTCGGGGAAGAAAATTCAAAAATTGGAAATCCGCATTTTGCGAGAATAATTAGACGCACACTCATCACTTAATGATCATATAAAGAGTATTGAACAAAGAAAACCCCAAATATGGGAACGGTTGTGACGGAATGTTTTATTGCTACATGTTTTATTAAGCGAATTATTGATATCACCACTTAATGGACTTGGGATGTCCGACCGTTCCCATTGGGCACTCTAAAGATACGAAATATTTGTAAAATATCAAGTGATTTCTTTTTTTTTGAAAAATTGCACTATTCAGAATTCATTTTACCTTTCATATCAAGAGTAACCATATCTGATTGGGATATTTTAAAGGGTCTATCAAATTCTAAGATCAAAGCCCAATTCATCTGCCTTGGGCTTTGATCTTTTCTTAAAGGAATTCATTATCCATAAAAGGGAAGTACTTACCATTTGTAATAACAATAAAATAATCAAGGACTTTTATGTCCATTAGCGTTCTGCTTGAAAAAACGAAGCCTCTCTCAACTTTATGGTGGTTGAGCGCGACCACCATATTAGCCTGAAATTAATTTATTTAAGATATTCTTCTTCCGGGCCAGGGATGATCAATCTAACCGGCTTATTCATTAGTCCTCAAACGCTGTGTTGATTTTAGATTTTTATTGCAAATGCCTATTTATTCACTATGATCTTCTTCACCACCTGATTCTGGCTGTTTTTAAAGATAATGGTATAAACGCCGTTTGGTAAAGGACCCAGGTCGATTATCTTCTGAATTGAACCATTTACTTCCACTTTGGTTTCTTCATAGATTTTTACACCAAGGGTATTATAAATACTGATGGAGAAAGTTTCTTCTGAGGCTGTGGTGATGGTGACGTTGAAGTGGCCGTTGTTAGGAATGGGGAAAACATTGATTGATATCGGATTTTTATGTTCATTAACACCACCCAAAAAATCAACACATCCACTGAGAATATTCATGGATGGATAGGTAACTGGCCCTATCAAATGTTTCGCTGTTCCTGAGGATTGAGAAGTACAGGTAATATCTGAAAAGCTGGCGGAATAATCACTTGCGACAACTTCTCCTAGTGACACACATGTTGACCCGTTGCCCGAAGTATCTGTTTTTATAACTCCAACCTGTGGATTGGTATTTTGTTTCTGTTTTGTCCCTATGATAGGGCCGTTACCAACAATAAAAGCGCCTTCGTCAAATTCCACCTCATCTGTCGGAATTAATACCAATGAGAAGGAGAATAGCACATTCCCAATGGAGTCCACCTTTATCGTACTTGGAGAAAATGGAATGCCAGTTACAAAAATGTATCCGTTTTCGGAAGTCTGATGAAGCCTGAAACTGGCAGGATCCAATTGATACCCGTAACCTGCATTATAGGATTTACTCCATAAAACATTACCTGAAAAGTCCGTTTTTATAAGGATCATACCTTCATTGGACGTAGTAAGATAGTTCATTATCCCTCCATTGACGACAAGTGCATCATGACCCACACTAGAATTCTGATAATTCAGTTGTTTGATCCATGAAACTGTCCCTGTTGATGTTAATTTCATCAAATACATTGTCTGGACATAATTTGTGCTGTTTTCTGTATAACCGGTAATAATATACCCCGTATCTGGTGTTTGATCCGCTCCGCGACCAAGATTCTTATAATTGTCAACAGAAAAGAGTTTCCCCCAAGATAAATTGCCGGATGCATCCAGCTTGACAACAACAATCTTTTCCCCGGAGGCGTCTCCGGTGAGAATGAACCCATTATCAAGAGTCTGCCTTATTGATAACACCTCATCATTGAATCCCATCTTAATCATTCTTGTCCATAAAGTATCTCCTGCTGAATTTATTTTAACACATAACAACTCGGAAGCAGTATCTCCCTGATTATAAGCAAAACCGGCTAATACGAAACATGAATCCCGCGTAACTGTTAGACAATAAAATGTGCCACCGTTATTGCCTATGGTTTTACTCCATAAAATTGATCCGGTAGTGTCAATTTTTAATGCAAATGCATTGTTGTTTTCTTCTCCGGCAATTATAAAATTATGATCCATCGTTTTTTCGACACAATAAGCTTGTACAGCACCCTGAGGATCATAGATTACCTTTGAAAAAAGAGATATTTGAGCAAAACCAGAGTACGAAGCCAGGGAAAATAAGCAGCATACCGTCAGAAACCGTGTGATTGTTTTCATGATAATTAATATAAAAACATACTATAATTCAATAAAATTATAAAATTAAAATAAAATCAACAATTCTATACAATTGCCTTCATAATATTTTTAAAAATTTTATCTTGATAGATTAACCTATGAATTCTTGAGGATTATGGATTAAAAAAAACCAGTTTCACGGAGCTTAGCCGTTGTAAATTATTCAATATTTTCCTGATTATTGATCTCGATCCTATCCATCTCTTATACCTCTGAAGAACGTTAGGAATGTTTATAATTGTGCTACAAATTGGGCTACCAGACCAGTGTTTCTGGTGAGCCATTGCTGGATAGAAATGTAGATGACCTTATAAATCAGTCAAGTCCATACGTTACAGATAGTATTTGGATCGGAAAACCGAATTAGTTGTTATCCAGAACAAAATTGAATGGACACGGTGATGTTGAAACCATTGCTAAATGTAAAGAACTACTATCGTGGATGTCCTATCCTGACTTTTTACATAACCTTTATGCCAAGTACAAGTATAATACTCGAATTAGATGGAAAGAAGGTATCCTGAAAGATTTGTCAAAACTTCTGTCATGAATACCTTCTTAGCTGAAATAGAATCCGTTTAAACTTTTTTCAACTATTGTGATATAAGGTTATACCAGATCCGATCAATGGATCTTAAAAAATAATAACCGTATGAATGAAAATTAATGTTAACATTTTAAAGGAAAATCCTTTAAAGAAAACGATTTACGGTGAAGAGGATGAAACACAGTTCAACGCACTGGTGGAAAAAATAAAAAGTTCACAGTGGATAAAGGCCGTTCTTATAACGAAGGACTATCTAATAATAAGTGGCCACAGGAGAGTAAGAGCTGCAATCACTTTAGGAATTGGATCGGTTGAATGTGAAATTGTGGATGATGATCCGGAAAAACAGTTGGAAATATTCTTAAATGAAAATGCTTATCGACAAAAAACCACATTCCAATTGTTGAAGGAATCTGAAATATATTTTGAAATAGAAAAGAAGAAAGCTCGTCAACGTGAAATAGCTGGGGTGAACCCTGGGGTAAATTTAACCCAGGGTCGCACTAATGAAATTGTAGCTGAA
>JBEKQA010000149.1:0-8398 GCA_049520195.1 Bacteroidales bacterium | reverse complement strand
TCATGCTCCTTCAGGGCTTGGGTAATCTGGCTTTCGGTAAATCTTGATTTTTTCATACTACAAGTGTAAAATTAGACAATTATGCCTATTTTTAACCTGTAGGATTTTTGGGGATACTTACATTACCTGTACACTCACATCGAGTTTTGCTTGTTCACTAAATAACCCATCAACCAGTAATTCAATTACTATGACTGTTAACACTACTTACCCCGTAAGTGTGTCAATTAATGCTTCTTCTAATCCTGTTTGTGGTGGTACTTCTGTTACCTATATTGCAATACCAATAAACGGTGGCAATTCACCCTTGTATCAGTGGAAGGTTAATGGAATAAATGTAGGATCAAACAGTCAAACCTATACATATATTCCTGTAAATGGGGATATAGTAACCTGCCTCTTAACTTCAAGTTATAATTGTACGACAAATAATCCTGCGACAAGCAATTCAATTAACATGATTGTCAACATTACTTACCCCATAAGTGTATCAATAAATCCTTCTTCTAATCCTGTTTGCAGTGGTAGTTCTGTAATCTATACTGCAACACCAACAAATGGTGGCAGTTTACCGTTGTACCAATGGCGTGTAAATGGAATAAATGTTGGTTTAAATAGTCAAACATATACATATATCCCGGTAAATGGTGATATAGTAACCTGCCTCTTAACTTCAAGTTATAATTGTACGACAAATAATCCGGTAACAAGCAATTCAATTACGATGGTTGTCAATAATGACCAACCAGTCAGCATAACTATCAGTTCTTCCGCAAACCCTGTATGTAGTGGTACCTCCGTAACCTACACTGCGATGCCAACTAACGAAGGGCTTAATCCTTTTTATCAATGGCAGGTTAATGGACTAAATGCTGGAATAAACAATCCCATTTATTCATATGCTCCAAACAATGGTGATATTATCACTTGTATCCTGACCTCAGATGCAACTTGTCCAACAGGAAATCCAGCAAATAGCAATACTATTACAATGACCATCAATCCAAATCTTCCTGTTAGCACTTCAATTACAGCATCTTCAAATCCTTCCTGCGAAGGAAGTCCCGTGACATTTACTGTAATTCCCGTAAATGGTGGCGCTGAACCTTCTTACCAATGGCAGGTGAATGGAATAAATGTTGGAAGTGGCGCTTCGATCTATTCTTATATCCCAACTGACAACGATAGTATAATATGCATTCTTTCCTCTTCTTTGAGCTGTATTACAGGAAATCCATCATTATCAAATCCTATTACTATGACTGTCAATTCAAACTTGCCAGTAGGAATATCTATTACAACATCTTCAAATCCATTCTGCCCTGGATCGTCTGTCACATTCAATGCCGTCCCGATCAATGAAGGTACTTCCCCGTCATATGAATGGAAAGTGAACGGTACAACTGTTGGTACAAACTCTCCCACCTACTCTTATTATCCGAATAATGGTGACAGTGTGAGATGTATCATGACCTCAAGCTTGATCTGTGTGATAAATAATCCCGCAAGTTCGGCTGATATCATAATGAACGGTTCTCTTGCACCAGTGGTTACATTCACCTCCTGCTTCGACACAATAACTACTGTCAGTGCAAAGCCTATAAAGCTAAGAGGAGGTATCCCAATAGGCGGAATCTATTCAGGACCTGGAGTCAATTCAGCAACAGGAATTTTTACTCCCTCGACCGCAGGAACAGGAACGAAAACGATCATATATACTTACACAAATGTATTGATGTGTAGTGCGAGCCAATCGCTTCATGTAATTGTTGATCCCCAAGCAGTATTTACATGTGGAAACAACCTTTTGGATGTGCGTGATAATAAAGTGTACCCTACAATTCAATTGGGTTCACAATGCTGGATGGCCTCTAATCTCAATTACGGAACCGAGTTGATATCAACACAAAATCAAAGAGATAACTGTATCTCAGAAAAATATTGTTATAACGACAGCCCAATTAATTGCATAAACCAAGGTGGTTTATATCAGTGGGATGAGTTGATGCTTTATGATGACACTCCTGCCAATCAAGGATTCTGTCCTCCTGGCTGGCATATTCCAACTGAAAATGAATGGAATAATCTTTTTGCAAACTGGACAAATAATGGTTTTGCAGGAAGCACACTGAAGTATTCTGGTTACTCAGGATTCAGTGCCCTCCTATCCGGTGAAAACTATTTCAATAAAAGCTGGAAATACCAAAATTTTGCAACCTTTTTCTGGTCGTCGACCCTTCATGGTAATATACATGCCTGGGCATATGGTATAAATGACCCCGATCCAAGTGTATCGGCCTACCCAGCAAGCAGAGATAATGCATTTGCAGTAAGGTGCGTGGTAAATTAATTCTTTTTCTTAATCAACTTTTATTTCCAAATAAAGCTACCTACTCTATAAAAGCGTAAAACTTTATTAATTAGTGATAGTAATCTTCGTTTAATTTTCCCAATCAGCTTCCCTTGTATGTGGTTTTCTTTATCTTCAATCTGAAAAGTCATGTAACCGGTCTTTTCATCATGAGGCTTTTCTTTGTTTCCTTTCTCAATTACAACTATACTGTCATAATAATGAATTGATTTCACTGTTTTGGTAAAGGTACTGATTTGTAATGACCTTTGTTCAGAGTGATACGCATTTAAATAATCTATAAATTTTTTACTATATTCTATAAATGTTCCATGTCTTTTATAGCCACCACCATAAAATAAATTGTATGATGTATGAAGATCTTCACAAAGATATACGCCATTCTTTTTTACATAGTCAAATAGTTCTTCAAAAGTTATTATTTGCTGAGTCATAGAATGTCCCCCATCATCAATTAAAATGTCAATTGGTGGAATTTGCTTTCTGACATCTTGTAAAAAATTTCTGTCTGATTGGGATCCAATAAGAATCTTAATATTATTCTCTTCCATTGCCTTACACCTTGGGTCAACGTCTATACCGTAAATTTTTGCTTTTTCTCCAAAGTATTCTTTCCACATTTGAAGACTCCCACCTTGTGCTACACCTATTTCAAGAATCACTATTTCTTTATTTCTGAATCTATTAAAATGCATATCATAAACATCAAAATAATGGACCCATTTGTGTATAAGCCTCTTATTATTTTGTCTAAAGTATTTTTCTAAATCATTCATTGTGTTTATCTTAATTTTGAAAACATTAAAGTCATTTTTCCAAGTATACCTACCTTTAATTAAATTCCTCAAATTGTAGATATATAATAAATTTTTTAATGGTTATTTATCGGATTTATAATACCAACCACCAACCCTAGAAAATATGCAATAAAAGAACTAAGTATAGGCAAAATTAAACATTTTTTATTAACAACAACAAGTATCATTTTTATATAGAATTAAAAGAATGCAGGCTTTTTGTTGAAATTATTCTTAATGAAAATAGTCATAAAACCATTACTATTAATATAACGACATGGAATACTTGTTAACATCTTCTTCTGTGATCATCTCATCACAAAAAATCACTAATCGTTCTATCACATTTCTCAACTCTCTGACATTTCCAGTCCATTTGATCATTTTTAAAGCTGCCAAGGCTTCTTCAGTAATAGTCAACCTAGCTCTCCCTTGATGTTCACAGATATCAGAGATAAAATGATTGGCCAATAGTGGAATGTCATCCAGCCGTTTAGAAAGTGGAGGAACATCAATGATGATTACACTTAACCTGTGGTACAGATCTTCTCTGAAATTCCTATTCTCCAATTCTTGCTTTATTTTCTTATTTGTTGCTGCGATCACTCTGACATCTATAGTAATTTCTTTCTCCCCTCCTACCCGGGTCATTTTGTTTTCCTGTAAAGCCCTTAAAACTTTTGCCTGGGCGGAAAGACTCATATCTCCAATTTCATCCAGAAATATAGTGCCTCCATTTGCCTGTTCAAAATCTCCTTTTCGTTGCTTGATAGCTGATGTGAACGATCCCTTTTCATGACCAAACAGGTTACTTTCAATGAGTTCTGACGGTATTGCAGCGCAATTGACCTCAACAAATGAATTTTCTGACCGGTTACTTAAAGCATGCAACCACCGGGCGACAAGTTCTTTCCCTGTTCCGCTCTCACCCGTAATTAAAACACGTGCATCGGTCGGAGCGACTTTGGCAATAATATCTTTCACTCTAAGTATTTCTTCAGATTCACCAATTATTTCCTGAACTCCACTTATTTTCCTTCTTAGGATTTTTGTTTCATCGACTAAGAGGGATTTATCCATTGCATTCCTTATTGTGATTAAAAGCCGGTTTAAATCCAATGGCTTTGAGATATAATCAAATGCACCTTTCTTGATGGCTTCAACAGCTGTATCAATATTTCCATGACCAGAAATCATTATTACAGGTGTGTCGGTCGATAAAAGAATTTTTTCAAGTACTTCAATACCATCCATCTTAGGCATTTTGATATCACAAAGAATTGTATTGTATTTATTTGATTCGAGAAGTTTTAAACCATCTGGTCCATCTGCTGCCTCGTCCACTTCATACTTTTCATACTGCAGAATTTCACGTAATGTGTTTCTGATACTTTTTTCGTCATCGATGACTAAAATCTTTGACATTACTTTTGTTTTTTCAAAGATAAGTAAAATCTGTTCTGAAGATTTGCAAATCCTCTCCCAGCAAAAATTTCTTTATCCAAAAGACACAATTAAATTCTCACTAATCCTGAATTTCCATCAATTATTTTAAAACGCACATTATTAGCTAATTACTGATATTTTCAAAAAAGTTATTAACAATTTGTCTTTTTTTTGTGGAGATAAGTGGGGATTTGTGGGGATTTATCTATATTTACGCCTTCAAACCAAAATCAGGGAATGACCAATCTTCATGGTGAATATGAATGCAAGATCGACGACAAGGGGCGAATAATCCTCCCTGCAGGCTTGAAGAAACAAATCCCGACTGAAGCCCAAGAGAAGTTTGTCATCAACCGGGGATTTGAGAATTGCCTAACCATGTACCCGTTGAATGAGTGGGAAGAAGTCAATAAGGACGTAAATAAACTGAATCTGTTTATTAAAGAACATCGAATCTTTGCCCGTAATTTTAATAGAGGGGCAACGGAACTTCAACTTGATTCCAGCAATCGTGTCCTTTTACCTAAAACTCTTTTGGAATACGCACGGATCCAGAAAGATTTGATTTTATCTGCATTCTCGAACCGTATTGAAATATGGGCAAAGGAGGAATATGAGCAACATCTTAAGATGTCTGATGAAGAATATTCAGTTCTGGCTGAGAAAGTGATGGGAAAACTTCATAACCCCGAAGAACCGGAAAATGTTTCATAAAAGTGTGCTTCTTGAGGAATGTATTAAAAGTTTGGTTATAAAGCCAGATGGTATATATGTGGATGCGACCTATGGTGGAGGAGGTCATTCAAAAGCCATCTTGAAAGAGTTAAAATTTGGAAAATTGTTTGCTTTCGACCAGGACCAGGATGCATTAAAGAATAAGATTGATGACAACCGATTAGTATTAATTCATAATAACTTCAGATATCTTCGGAACTTTTTAAAACTCTATAAATCCGTTCCGGTCGATGGAATCCTCGCTGATCTTGGAGTTTCTTCTTACCAAATTGATCACCCGGAAAGAGGATTTTCAACACGTTTTGAGGGAGAACTTGATATGAGGATGAACCAGGATAAAAAAATAACCGCGAAAGAGATAGTGAATCATTATTCCGAGGAAAAACTATCAGCCTTGTTTCATGACTTTGGTGATTTAAGAAATTCTATAAAAATAGCACGACTCATTATTGCAGCACGTAAAGTCAGACAAATCAACACAACCCAGGAATTAAAAGAAGTTCTAAAGCCTGCAACAGAAAAAGGAAAAGAAAATAAATTTTTTGCACAGGTATTCCAGGCATTGAGAATTGAAGTTAATCAGGAAATTGAAGTCCTTAAAGAATTCTTGGTTCAGGCGAATGATGTTCTCAAACAAGGTGGGCGTCTGGTAGTAATTTCCTACCACTCTTTGGAAGACAAGATCGTCAAGAACTATTTCCGTTCAGGAAATTTTGAAGGAATACCGGAAAAAGATTTTTATGGGAACCTGATTGTTCCTTTTGCAGTTATCAATCGGAAACCTATTGTTCCGAATGAAAAAGAAATTCTTATAAATGGAAGAGCGCGTAGTGCACGATTACGCATTGCTGAAAAGATTTAATGCATGGAAGAGGGTAACAATAATACACCACAAGAGCCACAGATTGAATCAATTCAGCCTGTAAAAAAACCCGGAAAGATGACCAAAGGGCTACATGATATCATTGGTGGTGATCTTCTTTCGAAACATGCGGTGCTTAACAACCTGCCGTTTTTCATTTTTTTAGCCATACTGGCTCTGTTTTATATCAGCAATACATATTACACAGAAAAGACCTTCAAACAAATAGAGAAAATAAAAAATGAATTGAAAGAATTGCGCTATCAATCAATTACTACAAAAGCAAAGATGTTGGATATCAGTAAACAAACAGAGATTGCGAAAAAAATTGGGCAATTGGGCATCAAAGAAACCACAACGCCACCTTATAAGATCTTTTATTCAAAAGCTCTATTAAAAAGAGAAATTGACACACTTCATAGAAACCCATGAAAGAAGTCAAAAAGGATATACTATTACGGGTATACGTTGTTTATTTCGGCATTCTCTTTTTCGGCTTGGCCATCATTGCGAAAGCAATCTATATTAGGTCATCAGAAGGAAAAGAATTGCTGGAAAAAGCTCGGAAGCAGGAAATGCGTTTTTTCCCAGTTGATGCTATACGTGGTAATATTTGTGCCGATGATGGAACATTACTTGCAACCTCAATCCCCATTTTTGATATCAGAATGGACGTCAGCTCAGATCTAATCACTGATGATCTTTTTAAAAGCCAGGTAGATTCTCTTGCAAATCATTTGGCAAGACTTTTCAATGATAAAAAAGCTTCTGATTATAAGAACCTACTTTGGGAAGGAAGACGAAATGGGGATCGTTACCTTATAATCCATCGTGATGTCACTTATCCTCAGCTTAGGCAAATGCGTAGATTTCCCATTCTCAGACTTGGAACTTACAAAGGTGGAATGATTGTAGTGCCTCAATTCCAGAGGGATTTACCATTTAAAGATCTTGCAAGACGGACTATTGGATATGAGAACACTGAATCAGCACAAAAGGTATACGTGGGACTCGAAGGGTCTTTCGGTAATAATCTTCAAGGCACTGGAGGTAAAAGACTCATGCGCAGAGTTGGAAATGGAAGTTGGATGCCAGTTGATATTGAGAATGAAGTTGAGCCACAGAATGGGGATGATATTATTACCACATTAGATATCAACCTACAAGATCTGGCTGAATCTGCATTGCGGAAAGAACTTATTGCAGATAGTGCTAATCATGGGTGTGCCATCGTGATGGAAGTCAAAACTGGTTATATCAAAGCGATTGTCAACTTAGGTAAAAACCCAAATGGCAATTATGATGAGATTTTTAATTATGCAATCGCAGAAAGCTCTGAACCCGGATCAACATTTAAATTGGCTTCTTTTCTCGTTGGGTTGGAAGATGGAAAGATAAGCCTGGACGAGCCGGTAAATCTTGGCAATGGTTCAATGAATTATCATGGAAGAATAATGACCGATGCTCATAAATTAACGGGAACATTGCTGGCACATCAGGTTTTTGAAAAATCTTCAAATGTAGGAACTTCAAAATTGATTTTTAATGCTTATGCAGATGACCCACAAAAATATATCGATGGGCTTTACCGGATGTCATTAAATCTTCCACTGAACCTCCAAATAGGTGGTGAAGGTAGTCCATATATTAAGAATACTAAAAGTAAATGGTGGTCCGCAGTATCCTTACCTTGGATGGCAATTGGATATGAAGTGGCAATAACTCCTTTGCAAACACTCACTTTATACAATGCAGTGGCTAATAACGGTGTGATGGTAAAACCTCTCTTTGTTAAAGAAATTAGAAGAAATGGTCAGGTCATTCAATCTTATCAACCCGTTATCATTAATCCACATATTTCTTCTCAAGCCACAATTCAAAAGGCCCATATGCTTTTAGAAGGAGTCGTCGAACGAGGAACCGGAACATTCTTAAAGAATCCTCTTTATAAAGTCGCTGGGAAAACCGGCACTGCACAAGTCGCAATGAATAATAAAGGATATGGGCAAGGAACCAAAAATATTAAGTACAAAGGATCCTTTGTGGGATATTTCCCTGCTGATCATCCGAGATATTCCATTATTGTGGTTATTAACAACCCATCCAAAGGAAAGTACTATGGAGGAGCTGTCGCTGCGCCTGTTTTTAAAGAAATCGCCGATCATATTTTTGCCGCACTACATGACA
>JBEKQA010000148.1:0-8410 GCA_049520195.1 Bacteroidales bacterium | reverse complement strand
TGCCGGGTGTCTGGAATATGATCATATATGAGGCAGGTTTCCTGTCGACAAAAGCTGTTCCTGAATAATTAAATTTGCCTAACTCAACACGCGCCACATCCTTTAAATAAACAATCGAACCATCGGAAGGATTTGTCCTGACGACAATTTTATTAAAATCGTCCACAGTGCTTAACCTTCCATTTACAATTACCGTGTATTCAAAAGGCTGGCTGTAAGGTTGCGGAGGTGTACCGATTGAACCGGCAGCAACCTGTATATTCTGTTCCTGGACAGCATTGAGAACATCATTGGCTGATAGTCCGAGACTTGCCATCTTATCTGGCTTCAGCCAGATGCGCATGCTGAAATCATCCGTTCGTGTGAAGATATCCCCAACACCCTTTACCCTCATCAGTGCATCCCTGACAAATATATTCGTATAATTATCAAGAAACCTTATATTATGTGTGCCATTGGGAGAGAAGATAGCCACATTCATAATGCTGCTCGGGTTACGCTTACGCACTGTAACACCAAGTCTTTTCACCAGATCAGGCAGAATTGGAGTGGCAATATTTACCCTGTTCTGCACATCCGTTGCGGCCACATCAATATTGGTGCCTACATCAAAAAAAACATTTATGGATGAACTGCCGTCATTTGTGCTGGTGCTCTGGATATAGTTCATGCCGGTAGCCCCATTCACCTGTAATTCTATAGGGGTTGTGACGGTCTGTTCAACCGTCGTGGCGTCGGCCCCTACATACTGGCTCGATACCCTTACCACCGGAGGTGAAATATCAGGATATTGACTAATAGGCAGGTTGAGTATAGCCAAAGTGCCTACAATAACTAACACCAATGATATTACGATGGCAGTGATCGGGCGTTTTATGAAGGTATCAGCAATCATTATAATTAAGAATTACAAATTAAGAATTACGAATTATGCATTAAGATTGCATTTTGCATTTTTGAGTTGTTAAACCCCACCCCCTGACCCCCTCCCCCAAGAGGGAGGGAGAATAATGTGTCTTTTCATTTTTCATTTTATCATCGTGCAAGTCTTATTTATTGGGTTGCTTTTTGGCTTCAATTGGTTTAACCTCCGCACCATCATGCAGCTTCTGTGTTCCTTCAACAACAATTGTTTCACCGGCGGTCAGTCCCTTCAAAATAATGAAATTTGAATTAACCCTCGGGCCGACCATGACCTTAACCTGTTCTGCAAGATTATTATTTACCCTGTAAACAAAATACTCACCCAATTGCTCGATAACTGCCGCTGATGGAATTATTATCTGCTGACCTGAATTTACATTCAGCACAAGAACTTTGCAACTCATTCCTGTTTTAAGTATGCCTTCTTTGTTAGGAACTGTTATCCTGACCCTGATGGAACCTGTTTGCGGATCGACAGCCCTGTCAATCACACTTATCTTTCCGGGATAAGGATAGATTGAATTATCGGGCAGAACAACCCTGAATATCGTATCATTATCTGAAAAAGCATTATTTTCAAGCTGCTCGAAACGCCGGAGTTCATTTTCACTTATTTCAAAATCAACGCCCATGATATCATCCGAAGAAACCGTATTTAAAAGTGTTTGCCCCGGGGTGACCAGTGATCCCAGTTTTACATCAGAAAAACCGATGATACCGTCAAAAGGGGCACAGATCAACGAATAATCATACTCGGTTTTGGCCTTTATCAGTTCTGAGTTTGCAGCATCCACCTGCTGTTTGGCAGTTTTTAAATCGGTCATGGTGTTATCATAAAGCTGCTTTGCGACCGCATCCTGCTTCGAAAGATCAGCGTAACGGTTGGCATCACGCTGAACCTTCTCTAGATTATCTTCGGCGATCTTTACATTCGATTGTGCTTCCATGAATGCTGCTTCGTATTTGCGACGGTCGATCTCATAGAGTTTTTCTCCCGTACTTACTTTTTTACCCTCCTGAAAAAATATCCCTGTGATATAGCCGCTTACCTGCCCACGGATCTCAACCTCCTTCAAAGCCACTATGTTTGCAGGATAGGAGTTGTAAAATATTGCTGTTGATAAACTTACATTGGTAACTGTCACAGGTACTGCCGGTGTACCTGTCTTTTTATTTGCTGAATTTCCAGTGCAAGCAAATAAACCTGAAAGTAAAACAAAGAGTACTAAATGAAATATTTTATTCATTGCATCACAATTTTAATTTGATCAACTACCAGGGAAAATGTTCATTTTCAATTGATTTTTATATCTCCTAATGCTTTTTCAAGATCCATCTTACTGGTAAGGACCTGGAATAGTATATTTAAATAATTGAGTTCTGCAGTCCGTAAATCGGTTTCAGAGACAATGACCTCCAGGTATGCCTTGATGCCCTTATCGTACTGAAACTTAACGGTATTAAAGATATCCCTGGCAACGGTAACATTATTCCTGGCTATCTTCAGATCATTGAGGTTGCTAACGTAACTGCCAAGTGCAATCGTATATTCGCTGCTGATCGCGCTCTTCAGGTAGTTCATTCCAAGCTGGATACGCTGTGATTGGAGCTTGGCCTTACTCAGGTTCTCTATCCTGTTCAATCCTTGGAACAGAGGGATTGTCAGCTTTAATCCGAATAAGGTAGTAGGGTAGTTTACCTTATAGAGTTCATTGAAGTTATTATTCTGGAATGCAGGATCATAGTCGAAGAAGGCAGACAGAGTCGGAATGAACGACCATCGGTAGTAACTGATCTCATCATTCTGCAGGTTCAGCGAAGTCTGCATCTGCTGATATTCAATACGTTTATTATAATCCAGGTTCTTTGATGTATCGAATAATATCTCGCTCTCATACCTGGATGAATCATAGGATACCGACAGAACCTTTTCCGGGGGAATGCCTGCTAACTGCTTCAGTACGGAATATTTTCCTTTGATGGCTTCTTCTGTCGATCTTTTCTGTGCCTGGGCATTGCTGAGGGCGATCTGCGTACGCTGGTAATCGATCTTGTCAGTCAATCCATTCTTGTAAAAATTGTAAGCATCATCATAGTTCTTCTGAAGTCTTACGATATCTTCTTTCAAAACATTGAGCTGCTGTTCTGTAAGCAGAACATCAAAAAATGCCTTGGTCACGTCGACATAGGTATTTATCTTTAAGTTTTCCGTATTTTCTGATGCCTGGCTGCGAAGCTGCTTTGAGGTCCTGGATGCGAATAGGAGAGCATTGCTGTATATCGTCTGATTTGCATACAAAGTACCGATCGATTCATAGTTTGACACGGAGGGCAGGGAAATGTAAGGAGTATAGGAAGGAGGATTCGCGGTGTTGGGATAATTTGAATTCGGGGCTTGCAGGTAACGGTCCAGGTTGGCATCGAACTCAATCTGCGGGTACCATCCCGACAGGGCAATCCGGATATCCCTTTTGGTAATATCCTCATCCAGCATGGATTGCTGTACCTGCGCCTGATGCTTCAGGGCATAGGCAATGCACTGCTGCAGGGTAACCTTTGAAGGGATCGAATCATGAGGCGTTTGTCCCATCATGGAATTCGAAATGACTAAAAGAACGATCCCAAAGAGCCCCATCCTGCAACCCTTGTAAACCTCTTCTTTTTTTAACATGTATTGATAGAAATATCTCATTTACAGACTTCTTCTCAAATAATCAGGGTGTATATCAGACTGTGTCTAAATATGTAAAACAGGTGCAAAGGTAATAAGCAATAATTAACCAGCACATTGTTTTTACAATAATTTCGACGAACCAGCCATTTATATCGACAGGACAGCCGCGTAACGCGGGACGATGTGACCCCACCCCCAGCCCCTCCTCCAAGAGGGAGGGGAGTTTGGTAGGGATTTATTTATTGGTTGTTTGAGGGACAGGTCGCGACCTATCCCTCAAACAACCTTTGCATTCAAATTTCTCATTTGATATTCCATCGTAACGCGTCACGAAACAGCATGTTATCAGGTTGGTAACAACTTCACTAACCGTTTGTACTCTATATTAGTAATTCGGTGTTATCCCCATGTTGTAGAACATGAAAGCCCACTTATCCGTTTCGGCTTCAATGATCCTCGATAGGGATGCACCAGAGGCGCCATGACCCTGGTTGATCTCGATGCGGATCAGGATCGGGTTAGGACCTTTTTGGTCCGCCTGCATGGTGGCGGCATACTTGAATGAGTGTGCCGGTACCACACGATCATCATGATCTGCCGTAAGGATTAGGGTAGGAGGGTACTCAGTACCGTCCTTGATATTATGGAGTGGAGAATATTTATAAAGATACTTGAAATATTTAGCGCTGTCACTCGAGCCGTATTCGACCGTCCAGCCCCATCCCACGGTGAACTTCTGGAATCGCAGCATATCCATCACACCCACTTCGGGCAGACATACACCGAACAGGTCGGGACGCTGGGTCTCTACGGCTCCGATGAGCAGTCCTCCATTTGATCCGCCATTGATGGCCAGCTTCTCTTTACTGGTATATTTCTTGTCGATCAGGTACTCAGCAGCCGCAATGAAATCATCAAAGCAATTCTGCTTGTTCAGCAGGTTACCGGCCTTGTGCCACTTCTCTCCGTACTCACCACCTCCGCGGATATTGGCCAAAGCAAAGATACCGTCGTTCTCATACAATATGATCTTCGAATTGCTGAAGTAAGGAGTTGAGCTGATGTTAAATCCACCATAAGCATAAAGCAGGGTAGGATGTGAACCATCAAGCTTCAGGCCTTTCTTGTGGACCAGGAACATCGGGATCATCGTGCCGTCCTTGCTGGGATAAAATACCTGTTCGGTCTCAAAATCGTCAATGTTGACCTTGATCTCGGCTTTCTTAAAGAGCTCTGTCTTTCCTGTTGCCAGGTCGTAGCGGAAAATCGATGGGGGATAGGTAAAGGATGAAAAGTCATAGAAAGAATAGGTATCATCTTTGTAACCGCCTATGAGTGATGCCGATCCGATGGATGGCAGGATCACCTCATGATCCAGCTTGCCATCCGGACTATATTGATACATCTTCGTCGAGGCATCTTTCAGGTAACTCACATAGAGCTTTCCACCTGCCATGCTGGCTCCTTCGAGTTTCTCAGCCTTTTCCGGAACAATATCTTTCCAGTTCTTTTTCTCCGGGTTCAGCGGGTCAACCAGTATCACCCTGTAATTGCCGGCCCCATCATTGGTATTTACCAGGAGCTTGTCGCCTATGTTGTTGATAATACCGTAGTTCAAATCAAATCCCGGGAAAACAAGCTTAAAATCCTTCTGACCGTTGGTAAGATCCCTGAACCAGATTTCGATGCCATCGGTACCTTTTGATTTGGTGATGAACAAAAAGCGCTCGTCTTCTGTCACCTGTGCCCCGAGGTACATCAATGGGTTAGCTTTGTCTTCATAGATCAGCTGATCCTGTTCCTGCTTGTCGCCCAGTTTGTGGTAATAGATCTTTTCATTTTCATTCTTCATAGAAAGCTCCATTCCCTTCGGGGGCTTGTTATAACGGCCATAATAAAATCCGTTGCCTTTCCAGGCTACACTGCCGAATTTTATCCATTCCAGCTTGTCCGGAAGCTGCCTCTGTGTGGCTACCTCCATTACATAAATGGTTTGCCAGTCGCTCCCCCCCTGGTTGATGTGGTAGGCAAGATATTTCTTATCGTTTGAGAAACCGTCGAATGCCATAGAAACAGAGCCGTCTTTCGAGAGCTTGTTGGGATCATAGAAAACTTTATCCACTCCATCCAGTCCTTTCCTGACATAGTAAACCGACTGGTTCTGCAGTCCGTCATTCTTTGAAAAGATAATATAATCTCCCACCTTCATGGCGCCAAAGTACTTCGGATAATTCAGAATTTCCTTGTACCTTTTCAGGATCTTATCCCTGAACGGGATCTTCGACAGATAAGATTCGGTAAAATCCTGCTCACGTTTCACCCAATCCTTTGTTTCGGCCGAGGTGTCGTTCTCCAGCCAGCGGTAAGGGTCGCTTACCTTCGCGCCGAAATAATCATCCACCTGGTTAACTTTTTTTGTCACAGGATAATCTAGCCGTGTAGTTGTTGTTTGTTTACAGCTCATCATAAAAAACATCAATAAAATGATCAGAAGTCCGCTTGTTGTTTTCATGTTATAATAATTTTGATTTTAATGGTCAAATGCCTGCCTACCGGTAGGCAGGGAATATCCATTATTAACATTCATGATTTGCCTCATCGCAGTTAGTATGGATATTTCATAGGTTTAATATTAATGCGATAAAAATACGATAAATTGGCAAATCCATGCTTAACAAACCCTATATTCAGCATTAGATTTGTTTCAGGATTAAAATCGTAATATATTAAACCCCACCCCCAGACCCCCTCCCCCAAGAGGGAGGGGGCTTTAGTGACGTTAACCCCACCCCCAAACCCCTCCCCCAAGAGGGAGGGGGCTTTAGTGAAGCGCACATGATAGAAGACGGAAGAAAAATATCTTAATTCTTCTTTTTATTTGATCTAAATAATATTATATTTGTATCTAAAAAGGAGACATGTGTATTTTAGTCGTGTGAAACTCCTTCATATGAGTAGTTAACTAATCATTTAAATCTTTAAATATGGCAGCAGTTGTTATTAGCCACAAAGTTGGCAATTTCGATACATGGTTGAAAGGACACCAGGACAGGCTCAATCTGTTTTCTCCTTTCGTAAGTAATTTCCAGACCTTCCAGGATCCAAATGATCCGAACTCTATAGCCATGACTATGGAAGTCAGTGACATGGATAAACTGGGTGAGGTGATGAACGATCCTTCCGTTCAGCATTTCAAAGATAAGCACACCGTAATCGATCCTATTTCTGTATATGTGAAAGTTCCGGTGTGATGTAATTTGAGCGCAAGTAAAACCCCCGATGTTATCATGATTACGTGCAGCCATCGGGGGTTTGTTTTTCTTTCACTTCACACTTCACTCTTCACCCTTCACAAATCTTTTGCATATTAACTCTTTGGTATAGAATTTGATACTAAAAGATAGTACAAATGATGGTTTCTTTCTAAGAATAGATCATTATGAAACGGTTTTTATTCATCGGAATCATAGCCCTATTTTTCTGGGCTTGTTCCACAGGTAAAGAGTCAGCAAAAGCAACCGCTGCCCGGAGTCAAAATAACAAGGATAGCTCTGAATACCAGATCCGTATTATAGACCCTTTCTTCAATCACTGGTACCTCTGTGCCTATTCCGAAGCATATGATCATACCAACGATTATTACAGGAGCAGAGATCAGATTGCGGCCGTGACCTGGAACGATTATTACCGTGCCGGGCAGTACAGCGATGTAATCGATTCATATATCGACTACCAGCCCGATATCGATTATGGCATTGAAGTCAACCGTACACTTTACTGGTATTTCAGCTATCTCCAGCTCACCTTTCACATACGGTTGTATTCATCAACGTCTCTTTTTGAGCCATGACCCCACCCCTGGCCCCTCCCCCAAGAGGGAGGGGAGTTTGGTTACGCGTTACGCGTTACGATTCTTTGCGTTGTTGGGGTTCAAGATTTTGAACCCCTACGGCAGGATCGTTGCTGGTTGGGGCACAAAATTTTGAATCCATGCCGGGATTGTTGTTCCAAATAATCAAAAACATGCATATGTAAAAAAGTGTAATTCAATCACATAATTTCTCCTCGCGTTATTCAATCGTTCTAAATGTGAGTGACCATCACCCGTCGCACATCACGCATATTAACTTTGTGACTTTAATGCAGTTATATTTTTTCAACAGATCAATTGATAATTAAATATAGGAGGAATAGAGATGAATACGATGCAGAAAAAAGTCTGACTAAACCAGATGAATTACGGACTTTTCCAAAGGGAAAGTTAGAGATATCGATCATTGAGGGTACGAGTTTCGGCAAGGCGACCTTTGAGCCCGGCTGGAAGTGGTCGGAATCACTAAAACCGATCGCAAAGACCAATAGCTGCCAGGTAGCTCATAATAACTATCATATTTCAGGGCGGTTACATGTAAAGATGGATGATGGCACCGAGAAGGATTTCGGTCCCGGTGATGTCGGCGTAATTCCGCCCGGTCATGATGCCTGGGTTGTGGGCAATGAGCCCGTTGTATTGCTCGATTTTAACGGTATGACGCATTATGCCGAGCGAAAATGATACTTCCTTAAAATGAAATAGTTCCTTTTTGGAAATATTTCATAAATTTGCACCTTCATCGGGGCGTGGCGCAGTTGGCTAGCGTACTTGCATGGGGTGCAAGGGGTCGTGAGTTCAAGTCTCACCACTCCGACTTTATCAAAAAAGGTTTTCAGTATTCTGGAAACCTTTTTCATTTTCATTTGTTCGATAGGTTACTTGTTCAATGGTTCAATGGTTCATTAGTTCATTGGTAAAGTAACGAAAAGCTAAAAGAG
>JBEKQA010000147.1:0-8445 GCA_049520195.1 Bacteroidales bacterium | reverse complement strand
TTTTCCATTCAGAGCATTCATCGATTCAATAAATTTAAAGGGAGGTCAGGTATGATTATTATCAGGGGGAAAAAAAATTTATCTTTTATTTCCATTTTATTTGTTTTTACATTGTTTTGCGGATTCAATTATTTACACATTCAAGAAACATCTTTAAAGTCCTTAAAGACGCTTCCAGTTACTAGTCCACAGAATGCGGATACTCTGGACCAGCGCTTTACAGAAAAAGTGTTGGCTACAATCCCCAATATCTACGGTTGGGTTAGCTGGCAAAATGTAAAAATTCTTTCAGATGGAAAGACATTCGGATATCTAGCCAAAAAAGGCACAAACTATGCTGTCATCTATAATGGCAAAGAAGTTACAGAGCTTGACCCTGATAGGCAAATGAATGTCTTTGGAGGACCCGGCCCACTTTGGAACAATGAAGGTGGAATTAATTTCTTCGGCATACATAATAAGAAGTGCGTAATCGTGTCTAATGATATAGTACGAGATGCTCCTAGATTAGACTCGATTCAGGAACATACTATAAGTCAAAATGGAGAACACGTTGCCTATTTTATAAAACAGAATAAAAATACCTGGGTTTATAAACTCTATATAGATGGGAAGGAATATGGACAATTCAAAAACGGGGCCGGCCGGATAGCATTGGGCAATGACGGAAGTTTTGCTTATGTTGAGCAAGGCAACGGTGACTTGTTGCTGATTACTGGGGATGGCATAGAAACACATTATAAAAGTATCAGTAATCTGAAAATTGCACCAGATGGAAATACATTGGTCTATCTGGCATCGCCTAAATCGGATAATAAGTTGTATCTATATATCGGGGGAAAAATAGTGAGGGAATATAACGGATACTCCTATAGCGAATATTTAACTCTCAGCTCTGACGGCCAAAGTATAGCGTTCATTGCCAAAAAGAGTAAGTCTGATAAGCAAGAGTGCGTTATAGTTGACGACCACTATGGAGAGATGTTTGACCACATTTTTCAAACGCCTCGTTTCCTTAATGGTACGCATGTTGTTTTCTATTTTGCAACATCCAATCATGTTGATTACACAGTCATAGGTGATCGCAAGTTTTTGGGCCAGTATAAATTTGTGAGCGACAATGGCAAAACTCTTGCAAAATTCTGGAATGATGATACTTATGTAGCGGTTTACAAAGATGATGGTACGGTGGAGATATCAATTAAAGGTCACATCAACGTGAATGGACTTGAGCGAAGTGTTGTAGGAATGGTAAAAGATATTGCGCTCAGCCCTGGCGGCGAATCTTTTGCATACACTGTCGGATACCTGAGACAGGACCGGACAGAGCAACATCCGCATATAGAAACATATGCAGTTGTAAATGGAGAAACTATTGGAGAGAGTTTTCCTGCCATCGACAAACCCACAATCAATCTACCTTTTGGGAACGAAGATGCCACAGTCATAAGGTCTCTTACTTTCAGTCCAAATGGAAAGTCATTGGCATATGTTGTTAAATTCGAAGACCAGAAAAGTATAGAATGGATTGTTGTTGTAAACGGTAAGAAGAGCGAGCCCTTTGATGGAATTTTAACACGGCTTTTCTTTGACCCAGACGGTTCGAAAGTCGCCTTTGGTGCTCTGAAAGGTCGTGAAATCCTCTGGAAAGTCATTCAAGAGTGAAAAGTAAAACTTGAATCCACTATATATAATTATAAATAATTGATTCATATAATTATTAACGGTCAACTTAAAGACAAGGGTCAAAAACATGGGTAAAACTAATAGAAGCATGCAGTAGGTTGAACTCCATCAACTACCATTACATTCTATTAAGGAAAATTCCCCTTTTTCACTACGCTATCCCTCTAAAATGGATGAAAAGCCGCTACTATTATTGCTTTCTTGATCATCCCTAGGAGCGCCGGAAGAAGAATATGCTGAACAACTCCAATTGGCAGCCATAGATTTGCCAATATCATTTCCGCTACCAGGCAGGTTACTGATTAAATGCAAAATAGTAAGATGGTAAAATGGCAAAATGATTTTACTATTTTGAATTTATTAGCATATAATCTTTTAATTTATCGTTTCTTCGCATTCTGTAACATCCTATCTGTCATTCAACCCCTTCCCTTTCAGAATCTGCGGAATGCATTTTTCAATCCTCAACTCCCTGGTTTTAGGTAATTTAGGTGAAGAAAAATAAAGAAGGCAGGCTCTTTGCCGCCCCGGCGTCAAAACACTAAAAGCAACTTTTAAGGCTGGGAATTCATCCAGTTTATTTTGAAATTCTTCAGGAACCGTATATTCTTTAGTCTTTTTTAGATTCACCCGTAACCCGGCTTTATCCACTTCAATCGCTTCATAAATATACGTCTTCAGGATAGTCTCTATCTTAACTATCTCGCCGATATTTGTGAACCTGATCTGACGCGAAGACTGTACATTCTCCGTTTGCCGGATCAGAATACCATGAGAATCATTTAACAAGGCCCCTTTGAAAAACAAAATCGCACAGTATTCTTTAAATCCATGTATTAAAACTATATTGCTATTCCGGAAGGTGTAGCACGGAACTCCCCACTTCAATTCTTCGGTCAGCCCGCAATCGAGAATGATCATCCTCAACTTCTCAAATTCTTCCTTCCACTTATTAGCTTTTCTTAAAAATTGATCAACCTTTGCATTCATACCGTTCAATATCATTGATTATCACATAAATTCAACTCCAAACAGCATTATTATGATTTTTATTTTATCTATTAGTGAAATTTTAATTCCCTCATCTGCTGCTCCCCTTCTCCTTCAGGAGAAGGGGCCGGGGGTTGAGGTGCCTTGTCTATCCCTATCCGGGGGTTGAGGTTCCTTGTTAATCCCCCCTCCCTCTTTGTGTATGAACCATAGACATGGTTTACACTTTACGTTTTACACTTCCCACCTCCTCAGACTTTTCGGTTAACACCTTGCACTTAAAAATAGACCTTTCGAATCAGGGATCAAGGATCAAACCCAAAACCTTGCGCGCATTTCTTTAATAATCATCTATATCAATTTGACGAACCCAGGGTGGAATTTTCTGTTTTAGCAGGTTCTTTAGACAGCGGAAATCTGTATAGCAATGGCAGTTGCGACCCCCTGAAGATAGGTATAAGGTCCATCATCAGCCATGTTATCATTCGATCAGAAATAGATAGTCGTGAAAAACCGGGAAAATCAGATGTTTTCAGTGAAGAAACGAAGCCCAATCGAGGTTCCAACTCAATGACTTGCTGTGGAGTGCTGATTCCCCATGTGAATGTAGCCCCTGTCCCTCTGAGAGTAGAACGGGACATCAATTGAATGAGCAGCTTACTGAATGAATTGAAAATTATGTGGCCACTGGGAAACCTGTCGACAACTCGATTGAGCAATTGCTTCATGATTTTTTCCGTAAGGTACATTGTTACACCCTCTGCCATAGCCAGTACTGGCTGATCAGTTTTCACTTCATCAATCCATTCCAGCTCCGATAAGGGTGAGGCAACTAGATGATAATTGGCTCTTGTGGGGTATAGCCGTTGACGCAGATCAATCACCTCAGGATAATCAACATCATACCAACTAACAGACTCAGCTGGATTGACCCTATATACCCGGCTGTCCAATCCACACCCCAGATTAAGAACCGTTACACGCGAATGATTCCTTAGGAATTCCTCTGTTACAAGATCGAATACCTTCGCACGAATTGAAAGGAGTAAAGATCCTTTCCGGCCAACTCTGAACTTCTTAAAATTATGTTGGATTTTAGAGATCGCTAATTCAGCCCAAGGGTCGTGGAGTATCGCCCGCTTTGAACGGCTCTCTAATGCCTTCGCATACAAGGTAATGAGCATTGTTTCCTGCTCTTTTACCAAATTAACCATTTCTGTTTGCATTTTTTACCTCTCAGTTATCGTTATCAGAAGCCTTATTGCGATGGATTGCTGTTGTAGTCATTTTTCTTTGTTAATGAGTCAATGAATTTATCAACATTTGGGATTTTAGCAAAAGAATTGTTGATTAGGTGATTAGTGCAAATGCGAATATGATTTTTTTCATAATCTTGTTTAAAATGCTATTGTAAGACGAATTCAAAAAAGAAATATTACAGGTAGTTTACAAGAGTATGATATTCAAGGACTCAACTTACATCAAGAGTTATCGAAATTATTTAGATCTAATACAGGTAGAATAGAGGTATTTTAAAAATTGAGTATAACAGACTTTCATCTGGCGAACAAGGCCACAAGCGGTGTATTGATATAATAGTTTCCGACCCCAAATTTCTTTTTAGTAAGGAAACCATCATTTGCTAACTGATTCAAATAACTAGATGTGGTGACTCTCTGGGGGTTGGACCAGTTAATCAATCCATCTTCCTGGATTATTGATGATATATTGTGAAATCCGGTGATAGGACTTTTCATTCCGGATGATGTGTTCATAATAGTTCCGTTGCCAGATCCGCGTCCCCATATGGTTTTCGCGAAACCATTTTGTTACCCCGATTTTATATCCACGGATAATTGACCCGACCGACCGTGGGATTATTTTTTGGTATTCATTGTGTTGACGTTGATGTTGAATGGATTCAAAAATTTGTTGTGACGGTTGGGGTTCAAAATTTTGAACCCCTAATTCAATAATCCCATGAATATGATCCGGCATCACAATGAAATCATGCAAAACTACATTTGGATAATGAATCGGGATTTCCATCCAACATTCTTGCGCAATGACCCCGCTTTCATTCAAATACATCATGGCATTGTCAATGAATCCGAATGCCCGTTGCTTTTCATGGGTGCAGATTGTAATAAAAAACATCCCCTCTTGCGAATAATCATAACCCTGCAGCCAGGTACTACGACGGTGATGATATTGTGCAAAATCTTTCAATTGTCGCTTTTCCCCTTTATCAGCAGAGAAAGCAAAAGGTGATGCCTGAATGGAAAAAATTATGCGATTCTATCATCGGGTGGCTTAATTCCCGTTCAGCTTCATGGAAACAATTCAAGGCACACAAGCTCCGCCCGCAACCGCAGTGCAGGTTTTAGCAGAATTTATCTCTGATTTTCATTTTAATAGCCACAACCACTTTCTTTACCGTCAAACCCCGCATTGCCAGGCTGCACGCTCTTTGGCGGCAGTGTTTTTATTTTTTAATATCTATCCAGATATCACTTCCCAAATTACATTCTTGTACTCTTTTAAAATTTTTTGATACTCTAAAAGTTGTCATTCTGTGTGAATGATCTGGAAGTAATTGATAAATGGCAATTTGAAAACTGGAATCAAAAATATCTCTTTCCGAATAAACAGAAATATTTTTCTTTGCTAATTCTATAGCTGCCTCCCTGACTTTTTTAATATTCCAAACTATTTCAAATGCTTTCTTTTCGTTAAAACTAATAGGTTTATCGTTATTATAAACAAGTACTTTTGGTAATGTATCCTTGTCAAAAGGATTTATCAAATGGAAAATAATGTTTTTTTCCTCATTGACATTTTAAGATTTATTGGTAAGTGAATCAGTTTTGACGAGCTTTGAATTTGTCCTAGAATGATCAATTTTATCGGTATTGATTGAACAACCAAAACAAAGTAAAAACAATAAGAATATACCTGGTTTCATTTTCTTAAACATTGCCGCCAACGCCTGTGTAACCTCAACTGTTGATGATATATTAACTATGTTTTCATCCGAAACTTGCGGTTAACCACCAACTATAATCCAAAATATTGCACAAAGGATTTTCCTAAATATTATTTTTGGATGAAAAAGACATCAACAGTTTAGTACATCAGCTGTGATCCCATTTATCTTAATAGAATAACAGACCCTGTAATTTTTTTTGTACTGTTCTGTGAAGAAGCATCATCGTAAGTAAGAATATAAGTATAGGCGCCCGCTTCACAATTTCTTCCTTTGGAAGTTCCATCCCAGCCTTTTGTTATATCATGGGTTTCAAAGATTAATTCACCCCATCGGTTATAAATCATCAAATGAATATTAACTATCTCATTTATAACTGGCTTGAATACGTCATTGACACCGTCACCATTCGGTGTGAACGCATTGGGCATATAAACTTTTATAGTCCCCAAAGGGCATGATACTATTTCAACACTGTCTGTTTTAGAGCAATTATTGACCAGCACCATAACCCAATAAAGACCAGGTTTTGTAGCTGTGATAACAGAATCAGTCGTACCATCCTGCCAGGTATAACTGGTTGCCCCTGTTACCCTGGCAATAAGTTTAACGGTCGTAGTATCAGTTATACATGTATCGTTGTTTATTGTCAGGCTAACAGGTGGTTTGACTACTAAATTTGTTGTAAGAATATTTTTACATCCATTCGTAGCGGGTAATGTATCTATAAATGTGCCAGACTCTGTTCTGGCTTTACCCCCAGCGAGATATGTTTCTCCGTTGCAAATTGCAGTATCAATAGTTGTATAAGTATTTGGTTTATAAACAACATGGATGGAATCTTTAATATGGCATCCAATGTAATTTGTTCCTGTAACTGTATATATCCCTGACATATTAACTGTCAATGTTTGAGTTGTATCACCGGTATTCCACAAATAAGATTTGAAGCCTGTCCCGGCATTGAGTAGCAGCGTCATACCATCACAAAGTGAGGTATCTGGTCCAAGATTGATGGTTTTTCCTATAACTTCTATTTCTTTGCAAACTGTTTGTTGAGTGGGTAGGCCCATATCAACTGTCAATTTAATAGTATAGCTGCCTGAGTCAGGAAAAAAAACTGGCGACGGATCAAAGAGTGTCGAATTGGGTAAAACTGAATTGATACAAGGTGGAAAATACATTATAGATATGGAAGGAGTCTCATTTACAGCGATACAAAAAATTGTATCTCCAATGTTCAAAGACTCTGATAACGCAGTCGTTTCATAAAGATTGGCAGGATTGCCAAGAGGTGTGACAATTTTCGTTCCTTCCAATCCTCCTATAAAATGGATTTGAAAGAGCTGGTTTGTTATTACATTGTGATTTTCTAACAATGCATATGGATTACCGCATTCCATAAACATGGATATTCCACGATTATCATTGATCCATGTTAAATTCCCAAGGTTAGTACCTGTTGGGTTATTTAATAATGAATTTCCGAATTGAACCTGGACTAATGAAGTTGTGTTGGCAACGAACATATACCAGCCGGAAGTATCATTTATCAATGCCGGTTGCATGGGCAATGTCAGTCCTCCTAAATTGCCTAAATCGGTTATTGTAGGTGTTGTTGCCAATGAGCTTCCCCAGGAAAACCTGGTTATTGTGTTTGCCGGAAAATTTGTACAAAAACCAACCCAGTTCTGTCCGTCATAACCTATAACCAAACCTTGTGCAAAATGCATCAGGTTTGTATTAGCAATAGTCGTCACACCAGGTGAAAGATTAGCCAAAGTTGCACCAAAATCCAATCGTAAAAGTGTTGATCCGTTTGTGATAAAGCCATACCAGTTTCCATTATCATTCTTTACTTGTATCCCGAATATATGACTTGTCAGGATACCAGGTATTTGGAGTTTGTCGTAGGTCGGTGCATTTAATATGCTGTTCTGATAAGTAATACGTAAAATCGTACTGTCTCCTGCACTGGTAACAAAGGCATAGAACATATTTCCCTCTTGAACAAGGGTGATACCTTGAGGTAGATTGATTTGGTTTGGAAGGGGTCCTGAATACTTGCTTAAAGGAAAACTTAGCGGAGTACCGGCACAAAATTGCCAATAATATGTTGAAGCTCCCTGTGAAAGATTAGTAATCGTCACCGGGTTGTTCATACAAACTGTATCATTAAAGGTAAAGTTACAAACTACTGCATTATTTTCTTTTTGTTGCGACAAACATTGAATTGTTGTCATTATCATCAAATAATTCAAAATAAATTTCCTATAATTTGTTCTCCATTTCATTTAGTAAAGTTATGAAAAAACTTTTTTAATGACTTCCAATTTTTGTTTCCCATCAATGCAAAACCACATCTGGATAATGAATCGTGATTTCCATCCAACATCTTTGGGCAATGACCCCGGTTTCATTCAAATACATCATGGCATTGTCAATGTGTTCGAATGCCCAATGCATTCATGGGTGCAGATTGTAATTTCACGGACATTGATATATCAAGACATTGTGCGTCGGGGTAGAACCCTGATAACTAAAGGATTCAGTATATTCTGTCGGATATCCACCAGGATTGTAATGCAGGAAATTTCGGGTCCAGTATGGATTTAGGCTGTCAGCGACCCGTATGGAGATCATATTGTTTTCGGAGCCGATGAATGAAAGACTGGTATAGTCTATAAATGAACGGTAAAAATTCTTCATGTTGTCATAGGTAATGATCAACTTGTTGCTCGTCCATGGCCCGGATCCGTATTTGCTCTTTACGATTTCGGACG
>JBEKQA010000146.1:0-8495 GCA_049520195.1 Bacteroidales bacterium | reverse complement strand
TTTTCTTATTACCGGCAGATTGTTCCTGGTCAGGGAGACTTCGTTGAAAAGAAAATCAAGAGTTTCACAAAGGAAATAAGCATCATCCGGATGTAAGCGTTTTTTTACTTTCAGCGTGATTGAAAGGAAATTGAATAATGCTCTAAGCTTAAAATCTACTCTCGTAAGCTTTCCATGAAACAGGCGGCTGACAAACAAAAGCTGTTTTTTTGTCAATTCATTCCAGTCTGATGGAGTGAAATATGATTTGCCATCTATCTCGATCTGGTTCATGGCAGCAATTTCTTTTTGAAATTCATCCGGATAAGGTTTATTCCAAGCAGAATAAGAATAATTGCCCAGACTATCCCGCCTGACCAGATCATGAAATTCTGAAGGCCGGTTACTTTATAGACCGGCTTTTCGATAGTCCTGGATTCAATCCTTGATTCCCGGATGTGAGTTTCTTTCCAGGCAAAGTAGATCGAGCAGCTGTCGATCTTTGCGCCGGTGGTCAGAACATTATTTTGGACCGAAAAGAAAGGAACAACCCGCTTTCCCGGTTTTGCTTCCAGAATTTCTTTTACAATTACTCTTCCATTCTGGCATTCCAAAAGCGCTTTGATTAAGCCGCTGTCAGCCAGTAAAGGGATCAGGGAATCCTTCACGCAAGTAACAGTATCATGCTGAGCATAGACGTCCGATCGCTCTGCAGGAGGATATCTTTCAGAACATCTTTTTTCAGAAATACAGGCGGATAATAAGGCGGCCAGAAGCAGGATCAGGAAACCCGGTTTCATCATGCTATGAATTTGAAATTGTTCAATCGGTTCATCCATCCGTTGAAAAATTTGTGCTGTTCCGGATAGTTCTTTACTAGTTCTTCTATAAAGGTCTTCCTTGCCTGGAAAATGGCAACATGAAGTCCTCGCTGGTTTGCGTTATTGAGCGCAAACAAAGTTCCTGTTCCGACTATGCCATCCTCTGAGACTTTAAGCAAGCGCTGAGGAATGACAATGCCCCATTTTCCACTTCCCCAAACCCAATCCACCAATATCTCAGCAATACTTTGATTGACAATTTGATCCGCTTTCCAGCGATTCCAATAGTTCTGTTTCAAAACTAAATTGGCATCTTCAATTGTAAGCAACCTAATATCATCGGTATCAATATCGC
Source organism: Bacteroidales bacterium (assembly GCA_049520195.1). Lineage (GTDB taxonomy): Bacteria > Bacteroidota > Bacteroidia > Bacteroidales > FEN-979 > FEN-979. The sequence continues at coordinate 7,340 of JBEKQA010000146.1, read as the reverse complement.
CATCACCGTCTTTATCATATCCAACCTGGCGCCAGGTTGAAAGCGTGACACCCATGTTTGTAGCTCCTCCCCTGTCCTTGGGATCATTAACAAAACCACCTTCATATCGAAGGATTTTCGGAGCAAACAATTCGATTTTGGCCATATTATTGCTTAAATGAAGGGTCTTTGACAAAGATCAAAGCAAAGCAAACCGGTGCAAATACAACGTATTCGGTCAGGGTTGCCTTACCTATCCCGACCAATGCCAAACCACCTGCAAGCATCAGAATGCCAGTCAGGGTGGTTTTCCAATTTTTAAAAATTCTCTCTTTCATAATTTTTATTTTGATAGTTGACCTTCTACTTTTGAAATTCTTTCTCCATGATCGCCCAAAGTGACTTTCATCTCTTCTATTCCTGCATCATGCCGACACAAATGCTCTCCGATCTCATTATGTTTTTCAATGCAGTAGGTTTCCCGGCATTGCATCTGGATAATGAGCTTATCGACCGATTTTTTTAAAGCCACGACTCCCATATAAAATTGGTACAGAAAAAAACCAATTACTGGAATGGCAATAATCTTGATAACATCAAAAACTTCCTGGGGTAAAAAATCATCTGGCTTCATGCAAGAAAAAATGAGTTATCGGATTTGTTTATGAATTCGTTGCGTGTTTCGGCTTTTGCTTTCCCTGCATATCGGGTAGAGTGAAAATAGGATGGGTACAGATCCTCGCTGGCCGATCCATCCAGGAATTGTTGCAGGGCTTTCAACTCGGCTTCTCCATCCCTTTGATTGGCTTCGGCCATGATGGAGATACGCTCTTTATTTGAAGCCTGCTTTGAAGAGACGTTGGCAAACGTATTGCCAGCAGTGTCAAATATGCCCCAATCCAGTACATCGATTGAGATTTCCATAAGTGCCCTGGCCATGGTAAGATGAGCCAAGGCCGGACGGATCATGTCAATGAGAACCTTTTGTTCTTCAGCCAATCCTTCATTTGATTGCAAGGCTTCTTTAAGCTCATCGAACAATTCCGCTGAAAGTGCTGGTCGTATATACTTCTTTTCAACAGAGCGGATAATAGGTTTGAGGACTACGAAAACCCGTCTGCTCTCGCGTATATCCACCTCACTATTGAACTCAAGGGTAGTACGGATAAACAGGTCTGAATCCTGACAGACATATACCGGATAATCTTCTTTGTGTTCATCAAGGAATTTAAGGACAATATCCAACGAAGTGTTTGCCCTACGGATCCAATTCTCTTTAAGGTTCTGCACCCGATACTGTGGAGCCGTCTTGTGTGTAGGTGTTTCAATGACCTGGATACCCTGCGATGAGATGCTCACTCCGAATTCATCGGCACCAAGCCACAAGGCATAAAGCGCAAGTGGCTTGCGGATCAGCTCCAACAGTTTCAACAAGTTGGGGACTTCGGTTGCATCATCCGGAGGAACCGGATCAAGGGCCATCATGTCACAAAGCTCATCGTAAAGAACATTGCCAAGCACAGGTTTAATGAAGGTCTCCTGGGCTTCATCGATATACGGGAACCAATTTTCAATAGAGTTGCTTACATTTATGGAAGCAGCAGTCAAAACCTGAGAAAGATTGTCAATGAGCCTTGTCATGCGATGTTTTTATCAATTCGTTTATCAATTTTCGTAGGATGGTCCTGCATAGTCTGCGAAGTATCCACGGTCACATAATCAAACTCAATATCCTGGGACCATTTATTGAAATCACGGATGAAATACAATGGTTCAAGACTTATTTGCCGGTAAATACCCATCTCGGCATTGAGTTGCCAGAAAGCTTCACGCTTATCCGATCCGCTTCCGGCTCCAAGGCTTCCACCGGGAATTCCTGAACCTACCAGACAAGGATCTACTCCAATGGCAAATAATATCTCTGAATTTGCAGCCTGGGAGTCAGGCAGATAAGCATCATCTTTGAGCTTGTTGTCAATAACGTTGATCTTCCACCCTGCCAGGTATTCACTTTTAAATTTATTGAAGAAGCTAAAGGTGAGAAAGGCTTTGCCGGTATTCTCAACATCTGAAAGGAAGTCATTCATTTCCGTCAGTACCCTTGTTCTTGCCAACTCACGCTGCTCCCTGGTATAATCCGGAGAAGGGTACCGGTTCATAAAATAATCATCAGGTATCTCTATATGATACTTGATGGTCATCTGGTTACGCATAATAGCCTGCTTGAGCTGCGGTACTTTGTTGGCAATGCTCAGCCATCCGCTTTGACGGATGCCATTCCAGACAGAGAGATGGTAATAGGATTTGTTGAAAGAACGATAATAAACCGGGTAAGCGAACTGGGGGTCCTTATAGCGGGTACCATCATAATTTGCGGGATCATACATAGGTATTTTTACCAATGTTCCGCTTTCTTCACTCGGAGTATAATCCCATTGGGCTGAAAAGAAAAGGAATGGGATACGGGTCGGATGATCAATGTCCATTTTTGCATTGCGGCAATATGCCGGGTCTTTTACAAAAACCTTATTTATCTTATCCTTTCCTTTGTTCAGAATGAATTCGATCCAGCCATTTGCAAAAATTTCCAGACTGCCTATCAGGTCAATCCATTGAAAGTTCAACCGGTTGATACGAAGAAACTCCACCACCTCCGGATCAGTAACAATCTCGCGGATGGGCGCTCCCAGGTTATCCTTTCCTTTATCACGATAGGCCAGGATACCACGGCCATAATGGACGGTCTTTCTTTTTTCCAATGCCCGAAGTGCAATCGAATTCTGTTCCAGGTCCTTCAATACATTTTGAGGGAACAAATTATCGTCACCCCATGGAGACCAGGGCCAAGATGAATAATCAACCGGGATAACTACTTTCTCGGTAGCTGCATCCTCTGTTTTTTTATAGGATGTTGCAATGGCCTTGGCTCCGGGCAAGAATGCGACTTCGTTTTCGTAAACGATTTTCTGTTTCATCAGTAGCAGACTTTCTTGTTGTTGAATTCGATGATCAGACGGATATGAACTTTTCGGATCTGCCCGTTGGATAACAGGATATTCCTTGTGGAATTTGTCCAATGCCGGGGATCTTTTGAAACCTTGTCATTGGTGGAAAAGTTCTTTTTTTCTGAAAAGATTGGTTTGCCTTGTTTTGTTTTTCCAGAACATTTGCAACCATCCTTCAGTTCTATGATCTCCCCACCTGTTCCCAGCAACCGGTTTGCAGTGACATATTTCATCTGGAACCTGAATGGCTTTCCCTGGCCATCCAAAGTGTCCATGATTTCTAAAACATCCCACAGCCGAATAAACGTTGAATTCATGAAGCAATACTACAATGGCAGGAGTCAATAATAAAGGACACTATTTTCCCTTTGGCTTTACGACCATAAAAAAAGCGTTCAGGCTAAGGCCTGAACGCCGGAATTCTGAGAGAGAAATGAAGGTTAGAAAGTGATCTTATTTTCTACATCGACGATGCTTGCATCGAAGGATGACTTTAGAAAATCAATGACTTTCTTGATTCCAGGGGTGAAACTGGTGGTGAAGACATTTCCGTCTGAATCATTCAGCCGCATTGTGCAGTTGAAATCATTGGATGAAATCTGGAAGCGCTCCAGTTCTGAGCGGGTCTGGACCAGTTTGGCTCTTTTTTCTACGACCAACTGGAGATTTTCGACCTTGAGGATCTTTTCCAGCATGGTCATTTCCTTCTTTGGCTCTGCAGCGGGAATGACTGGCTTGTCAGGTTCAACAATGAGCAAAGGCTTCTTCTCTTCTTCCTTTGCCGTGATAACTGCGATACCTGTGGCGACAACTGCATTTTCTTCAGCAGTGTGTGATTTTCCGTTTCCGCCATTTTTTGAAATCTGTGATGTAAACTTTGTCATTTATGTTGCCGCTGCCCTGCGGACTTTTTTAAGCATCTGGCTCGCTAGATTTAAGAAAAAATTTATGCCACCGGAACAAACGGAATGAAAATTCTGGAACAAACGTTAAGGTCACGATTCCGGAACGGAATCTGAATGAACCCAAAGGGCTGCAGTTCCTTCAGGAGGCAGCGTTTAGTGACACGATATTTTCATGAGTTTAACTTTGCAGCGAATTTTGAGTAATTGTGTGTGGGGTTTTTGGCGCTTTTTTACAAAAAGTTCCCCGAAACATTGGATTTCTTTTTTCCCAGGTGGTTTTTCTTTGTCCCGGATTCTCAAAGAAAAAAAGCATTAAAAAAGGGAGAACCTTCATCAAAGAGGCTCTCCCTGTGAATCAATGATAAACATTATTATAAGCGGTCCTCGTCTTCGAGGGATGCTATTGACTGGCGGTAGTCCTTGATATCGCAGTTGTAATGGCCGGCCTTTTTGCCGTTTGGCCAGTAGATAATGATTTCACCTTTTTTGATCGGTTTGCCACAGGTATGGCAGATTGAAGGAAAACGTGCTGTGATCTGCCGTGGATCTCCTGAGTAATGTGTATGTGACATAAAAAACTGCTCATGCCCTTGAGACTTATATTGGCATCTGGCACGCCGGTTAGTAAATAGATTTGCTATTCAGCCATTGCAGGCTCTAGGATTTCTACTTCTGAAGAATCTGCTGGAATAGGTTCCTCGGAAACGATTCCAAGAATATGATCAGCGGCTTTTTCTGCCCTGGATGCTGCCCAGAGGATCCATTTCTGATTATCCTTGAGCTTCGATGCCCATCCTGAAATGTATGCAGCAGAGTTCCGAATATTCAGTTCCAGGTGAGCGATCTCGGCCAGATAAGATGAGCAGAGTTCAGCAACCAGTTCCTCTTTTGAATAGGGTTCATCCCCAAAGCGATTGGAAACGAAATCAAACCGGTTTAGTCTTTTCGGATGTCCTGCACTATGCGCTAGCTCATGATACAGAGTGCGGTAAAACTCCGAAGCATTGGCAAAGTACCTCATCTTGGGAATCGAGATCATATCTGCCATGGGGGAGTAATATGCACGATCGTCTTTGTCCGAGAAATGGATGTCCGGCTTGTTTTGATAGCCCGTGATGATCTCTTCGGCTTCAACATGGCTTTCATTGTGCTTTTCTTCAACAAGGCTCTGCAGCTGATCGATCTTTGCAAGGCCCTGCTCGTCGAAGTCGGCCTGATCGGTGTTGAATACATGGAAATACCGCAGAAGGAACATCCTTTTGGTTTCCTGGGTCGCTTCATCCTTGTTGACGGACATTTTCCAGAAAACCACGACGGTGGCTTTTTCGCATTTGCGGACTTTCCCACCGTTGGCCCTGATCTGCTGGAATGTTCCATAGACCCGGCTCTTGAATGGATCCGATGAAAGGATCAGCCTGTTGATCCCCCGATAATAATGACCGTTAAGGCTGACCGGTGAAGGAATCTGCCAGAGCTTCTTCCAGCTCCCGGCTGTTTCGAGGTTGGCAATGATCTTTTCGGTGATGGCTGCATAAATCTGAGTATTGTTCATCAGTGTTGCACCTGCCCTGGCGACTTGTTATGGCATCTGGCCCGCCGTTTTAATAATTTTTGGCGGGCACACCAAACGAAGCGCAAAATTCCGGTGCAAGTGTTCAGGTCACTCCCGAGAACTCGGGATGAATGAACCCGACGGGCTGCGATTCCTTCAGGAGGCAGCACTTAGCGGCGTGATATTTTGGCGAGTTTAACTTTGTCAGAAATTAATAAAACGTGCGCAGGCTTTTGAGTAACTTTTTTTAAAAGTTTCCCCGGAAATGGATTTCTTTTTTGCCATGCTTTTTGCTTTGTCCCGGTCTCAAAGAAAAAAGCGATGCCAGCCAAGTACGTACATAAAAAAAAGGCTGATCTTTTGGACCAGCCCCTTTCTGAAGGGAATCTTTCCTGTTTTAGAAGGGAAGATCAGCAGGAACTTCCTTCTTTGAAGCTTTGGATTTGTAGGTTTGCTTTTTCGGAGCAGGAACCGGAGTGGGTTCGCTTACCAGTTCCTCTTCCAGGCGGTTGACATAAACTGTGTATTCATGACCGAAATTGTCGGGAGTCTGCAATTTTGCGACTTCCAGTGAGATGTAGTCTTCTTCTTGGTATTTGTGAGCGAATTTTACAAGGTCTGCTATTTTCAGGTTGAGCTTTATGATTTCAAGACCTTCGACTTTCTTTGCTTTTCCGATGTAGTTTTTTACAAATTTTTTCATGACTTTGAGTTTTAGAGGTTAATTTATATGCCAGTGTAAATAAGACCCTGGAGGGGCACTCAAGTAGGAACTGGAATACCGAACACCTGCAGGATATGCCGGGAAAATTCTTGAATGAGTGGAACTGCACCCAGGAAGGGGATTTTAGCTTAGCATAGGAATTGACCGGGAAACAAAGACGTGAATCTTTGCAAAACCAATCGGGAAAAGGAAAACGGGAAGTTGAAGAAAAATGGTCCAGGAAAATTGTCCTTGTCAACGTTCATAAATCAGAAGAAGGGATCCTGAAAAAGGAAAATGACCCGACAATTCAATGATTACAGAATGTCAAGATGCAGGAAAGCAAAGGGTAACTTACTTACAGTCTGGAAACACTAATCTTAAATTTTCCGCATTCGGAAAGTTTTGGATGATCTGGGTCTTTACTTTTAAATGCGAGATTAACCTTAACGTTTAATAGATGATGCGAATACTTATTTGTACTAAGTAATTGGAATTGTTTAGCTTTAAGGTGCTCAGGTATCTCATGAATAAAATTATTAAAGATACTGATCCATGCAACTTTGCCTAATGCATCAACAACATCAACCATTTCAACATTCAAGTTCTTACAAGTTTCATCGACATCTTTCCCATGCATTATAGCATTTCGAATTTCATTTGCATCTTCAAACAATCCAGTCGTGTTAAATGCAGTAATACCATCTATTAACTTTTTTATCGATTGTTTTGGGTATGGCCTATGTACAGGATATGTCTTACATTTTTCACAATACAAGGGAGATTTACATTTTGGGCATTCATCACTAACCTTATCTGGTTCTTTATGAATTTGAGCTAACAATTCAATTGTCAACCAGAAATACTCAAATTGATCATCCAAAGACGTTGCGCCAATCCCATTTGAGAACCATTTTAATGCTCTTTTGAAAGCAATGCTAACTTTGGCATTTTGGAGTAATTCCAATGATCTAAAGTGTTCTTCCTTTAAAATTGCTTTTGGTAATTCATCACCAGGAAATAATTGAAACTGTAAACATCGACGTTCTGTAGTACCTTGTGTCCAATCAATTATTCGGTTCAGTTTATGAATCTTAAAACTCATATTAGTGACAAAAGAAAGAACATGCAGATATTCCTTTAACTGACGTCTCCCAATATCTTCAACATTTTCTATATCATCACCAGGAATAATA
>JBEKQA010000145.1:0-8496 GCA_049520195.1 Bacteroidales bacterium | reverse complement strand
AACGAAGAAGAATAGCTTGCAGAGAAGAAACCATGCTGACATCACCAATTATTTCTTCTGCAATTTGTTTCGTATTTCCATAAGGAGAAGCTGCTTTTTTGATCGGGGCCTTTTCTGTTACAGGAAGTTGGTCAGGCTGACCATAAACAGTACAAGATGAAGAGAAAACAATATCTCTGATACCATGGGTATTCATTTCTTTGAGAAGATTTATTAAAGACCCCAGGTTATTCCTGTAATATTTCAATGGCTGATCGACAGATTCACCGACTGCTTTATAAGCTGCAAAATGGATTACAGCATTTATTCCATTATAACGATTGAAAAGTTCCTTGGTTGGACTCTCTTTAGAGAGGTCGACTTTTTCAAAGGAAGGTCTGACCCCGGTAATCCTTGTAATATTATCGACAACATCAATCGAGGAATTGGATAAATTATCGGCGATAATTACTTCAAATCCTTCCTTCATGAGTTCAACAACAGTATGTGATCCGATGTAGCCTGTTCCTCCTGTAACCAGAATTTTCATACGATTTACAATATAAATTGCCTCAAGATCTATCTTTGAATAATCTTCAATATCGGATGATAATCTCCTGTTATACCTATCGGGGTTGAATTTCTGATCCCATGTGCTATCTCAACACTATTGCGGGCTTCTTTCATTCCAAATCCATTGCCTGTCAATAACTGACGGTAGCTTTCCGTATGAAGATCAGTAAACCCTTCACTAAATTCAACTTCTTCATTTTCAACAGTGAGAGAACGGAATGTCCGCATTCCTTTTTCCCTGACAGTTTGTGGATTATCCTGATAATCAAGGCTAAGAAACCAACGAACACGAGCTTTTTGGAGATAGAGGAGACCGGCTGCTTTTTCCGGCCGAAGCACATGTACTATATTTTCTTTTACCTCCCCAAAAATCCATGTCAAAAGATCAAAAAAATGAATGCCAATATTCGTTGCAATTCCGCCTGATTTTTCAATATTTCCTTTCCAGGAACGATAATACCATCTTCCCCTGGATGTAATATAGGTCAGATCAACATCATAAACTTTATCATCCTTACTATTCAGAATTTTATCTTTTAACGTTTTGATCACCGGATGTAACCTGACCTGAAAGATAGTGAAGACCTTCTTCCCAGTTTCTTTCTCAATCTCCTGCAAAGCATCCAGATTCCAAGGATTTAGTACTATCGGTTTTTCACAGATCGCCATGGCATCATTTCTCAAGGCAAGCCGAATATGGGAATCGTGCATGTAATTCGGTGAGCAAATACTTATATAATCTACCTTTCGGGATCCCTTTGAATCTGTAAAGAATGGATGCCGCCGCAGTTTATCAAGGTGCCTGTCAAACCTTTCAGGTTCAATAAAAAAATTTGCATCAGGAAAATAACTGTCCATAATGCCGACTCCGTCATAAGGATCAAGAGCGGCCACCAGGTTATTCCCGGTATCTTTTATTGCTCTCATATGCCTTGGGGCAATATAACCGGCAGCTCCTATTAATGCAATATTGTAACCACTATTCTTTTCTTCCATTTGGGTTTACTGGTGTTTATGCACTTGACCGTCTTTAAGTAAATATTTTTCATGACTTTCCGGACATTCTGCCATTCCATTAGCGTCAAACTCAAGCCTGTGGCCATATTCACTCATCCAACCAACATGCCTCCCAGGGTTACCAACAACCAGTTCATAGGCTTTTACATTCTTTGTCACCACTGTACCTGCCCCAATAAAGGCAAATTCCCCAATTTCATGACCACAAATGATGGTAGCATTTGCACCTATAGAGGCGCCCTTTCGAACAAGGGTTTTTGCATATTGGTCTTTCCGGATTATCTGACTTCGCGGGTTAATAATGTTAGTAAATACCATTGAAGGACCTAAAAAAACATCATCTTCACAAATAACTCCGGTATAGATAGAAACGTTGTTTTGTATTTTAACATTCTTTCCCAGAATGACGTCAGGTGAAACTACAATATTTTGCCCAATATTACAATTCTCTCCAATTGTGCAACGATTCATGATGTGGGAAAAGTGCCATATTTTTGTACCCCTTCCGATGGAACAACCCTCATCAATAATAGCTGTTTCGTGAGCAAAGAAGTTTTTTCCCATAGTTTACTTGTTTACGAATTCCAATACGGAATTAACAATATAATGTAATTGTTCCTCTTCAAGTTCGGTATGCATAGGTAGTGAGAAAACTACCTGGCACAATGCTTCTGTAACTGGGAAATCGCTAGGTTTATAACGAGGATCAACATATGCTTTCTGCATATGTATAGCAACCGGATAATAGATCATGGCTGGAATGTCTTTTGCTGCCAGATGATCAATAAGTCCTTTACGATCAACATTATGTGTAACTAAGGTATACTGGTGAAAAACATGTGTGGAATATTTGTAGCGAACTGGAGTCGTAAAATGAGGATTATTGGCAAAAGCTTTATCATAGAAATCTGCTGCTGTCATACGTTTTGCTGCATATTCGTCAAGATGTTCAAGTTTCACCCTGAGAATTGCAGCCTGAATGCTATCCAGTCTTGAATTTACTCCGATAATATCATGATAATAGCGAACAACCATTCCATGATTCACGATGATCCTCAACTTTTTAGCCAGCTCATCATCATTAGTAAAGATGGCTCCGCCATCCCCATAACAACCAAGATTCTTGGATGGGAAGAATGACGTACATCCTATATGACCGATAGTTCCACCTTTTTTCCTTTTACCATCCTTAAAGATATAATCTGACCCGATAGCCTGACAATTGTCTTCAATAACAAAGAGATTGTGTTGTTTAGCCAGCTCCATGATCTCTTCCATAGGTGCACATTGACCGAATAAGTGAACCGGGACTATGGCTTTGGTTTTAGGTGTAATTGCTTTTTCAATCGCCTTTAAATCAATATTGACAGTGCCAGGATCAACATCAACAAGAACAGGAGTCAGTTTAAGCAAAGCAATTACCTCTGCCGTTGCTATAAAAGTAAATGAAGTGGTTATGACTTCATCTCCAGGTTGTAAACCAAGCGCCATCATAGAAACCTGCAATGAATCAGTGCCATTTGCACAAGGAATAACATGTTTTACATCCAAGTATTTCTCCATGGCTTCCTGGAAACTCTTAACTGCAGGCCCATTGATAAATGCAAAGGAATCAATGACATCTTGAATTCCTTCGTCGATTTCAGGTTTGATTTTAAGGAACTGACTGCGCAAGTCGACCATCTGGATTTTCTTCATCGTTGAAGTAGTTTGGTTGATTTACTATTGGTTGTAGCAAAGGTAATGAAAAAAAGATATTTCAGACAGACTATTTAGAATGCGGCGTAACCATGTTTGTGTATATCAAGATTTACAATATGTAATTCACAGAAGATTGATAGCGGATGTTTTATATCTCACTATCCAAGAACAACTCTGCTCAATGACGAGTAAGGGAAATGTTTATTTATATTCTTTTGGCTGAAGTTCTCCTTTTATCAGTAGTAAGCCATTCATCGCCAGTGCGCGCATTTCATCTTCCCCTGGATATACATGTACAGGCGCTATTTTATGCACATACTCCTGTATTATTGACACAAAATTTCTATCATATGCAATTCCTCCAGTAATAAGTATGGCATCAACTTCGCATTTTAAGACTACATACATCATACCGATATATTTGGCAACCTGATAGGCCATGGCATCATAGATCCTTTTTGCATTTTGGTCACCGGTTTCAACCATTTTTTCAACCTCTTCTGCACTATTTGTTCCAAGATGGGCTACCAATCCACCAGCTCCTTTATTCATTTTTAATACTTCATCCCGTGTATATTTACCACTGAAGCAAAGCTTTATCAACGCTCCAACGGGCAAAGTCCCGCTACGTTCGGGTGTGAAAGGTCCTTCACCATCCAGTCCCTGGTTCACATCGATAACCTTTCCTTTCTTATGAGCTCCTATAGTAATACCTCCACCAAGATGAACAACTATCAAATTCAGTTCTTCATATGGTTTTTGAATGGCTTTGGCATATTCTCTTGCAATGGCCTTGTGATTCAGGGCATGAAAGATTGAAATGCGTTCAAATAAAGGATGTCCTGAAACCCTTGCAATATCATCAAGTTCATCAACGACAATAGGGTCCGCAATGTAGGCCTTTGCATCAGGAAGTTCAATGGCTATATCATGAGCAATAAGTCCCCCAAGGTTACTTGCATGTTCTCCTAACGGACTATTTTCAAGGTCATAGATCATTGCTTCATTTACTTCATAAACACCGGATGGGATTGGTTTCAGCAATCCTCCGCGTCCCATAACTGCATGAACATCATCGAGAGAGATGTCAGCATCTTTTAACTGTTGAATAATGTGGCTTTTTCTAAAATGAAACTGATCCGAGATCTTATGAAATACAGCAAGTTCTTCCGGGCTGTGTTTAATATTTTTAAGAAAAACAGGTTCTGATCCCTGGTAAACAGCAATTTTAGTCGATGTAGATCCTGGATTTATCGCTAATATTCTAACTTCCTTCATGGTAGTATTAAAAATTATTCCTACCGGATATCGGGGTTTCTCAATTTACTTTTCCTGATTCCGTAAGTAAAATAGATGATGAATCCGATTGCCATCCAGATGATCAAACGTAGCCAGGTATCAAGAGGTAATGCAGCCATCTGTATAATGCAGATTAGTGCACCCAAAATCGGAACATATGGAACAAATGGAGTTCGAAAAGGCCGTTTTAAGTCTGGGTCTGTTTTTCTTAATATCAGGATACTCACGCAAACAATCGCAAATGCAAGAAGGGTTCCAATGGAAACAAGTTCTCCCAGAATACTGATGGGGAGAATTCCAGCCAGAACCATAGCCACTGAGCCTGTAAGTAATGTGCTCACATAGGGGGTCTTGAATTTAGGGTGAACTTTTGAGAAGATGGGTGGTAGGAGTCCGTCTTTAGCCATTGAAAAAAAAATCCTGGGTTGTCCCATAAGCATAACCAAAATCACGGAACTTAGTCCTGCAATGGCTGCAATCTTAACAATGGGCCTCAACCAGAACATGCCATTGCCCATGGCATTTACTCCAACAGCAACCGGATCAGCAACATTAAGGGCAGTATAGCTAACGACACCGGTAAGAACCAGCGCAACCAGGATATATAACACTGTTGAGATACTCAAGGATCCTAAAATACCAATGGGCATATGCTTTTGAGGATTTTTCGCCTCCTGGGCCGCCGTTGAAACGGCATCGAATCCAATATAGGCAAAGAAAATCACTCCAGCCCCCCTTAGAACCCCACTCCATCCAAAATGGCCCCAAACTCCGGTGTTTTTAGGAATAAACGGATGCCAATTCCCGTTCTTGATGAATGCGATTCCGATGGCAATAAACAGGATGATGACTGATACCTTGGTTATAACCATCACGTTATTAAAGTTGGCTGATTCCCGGATCCCTATAATCAGCAATAAGGAAAGAACCACGACAACAAACATTGCAGGGATATTCAAGATAGCTGTAACATGTTGCAATGAATTGATATCAATCCCCTGTGAATGAAGACTGGCAATAAGATTTGATGTTCTTTGCTGCCATCCAATGTCCGGGATGTACACCAGAACACTCCCTGTTGCTGCTGTAAAAGCTGTTGGAATATGAATCCCGAAATCACGAAAGAAACTAACTACGTATCCTCCCCAGCCAACTGAAACAGTTGAAGCTGCAAACAGGTATTCCAGGATCAGGTCCCAACCAATAATCCAAGCCAGAAATTCACCAAGTGTGGCGTACGAATAAGTATAGGCACTTCCGGCAATAGGAATCATGGAAGCAAATTCAGCATAACAGAGACCAGCAAATGCGCATGCCAGCCCTGAGATGATAAACGAGATCACAATCCCAGGCCCGGCATATTGTGCGGCAGCCTGGCCTGTCAGAACGAAAATGCCTGCACCAATAATAGCTCCAATCCCCAGAGTGGTCAGGTTTGTCGCTGTCAAAGCACGTTTAAAACCTGATTTGGAATCAGAGGCCTGACTCATCAGGTCGTTGATAGATTTTTTGGCAAATAAACGGCTTGACATCTTTTCTCAAGATTAGGTTGAGTTTCCTTAATTAGCATTTGTAGCCTTCCAGTTGAATGAAAGGCAGCACGCCTAGTTCACAGCAGCAGCCATAATGATGCTGGCCTGTTTTGATTCCTCCGTATCTGAGCGGGAAGTAAGAACAATAGGCGCAGCTGCACCAAGGATCACAGCAGCCAGTTTGGCATTGGCCGAAAATCCGTAGCATTTGTACAAGGCATTTCCGGCTTCAATGTCGGGGGCAACCAAGAGGTCGGCATCGCCGGCGACATCACTGACAATTCCTTTATGTTTGGCACTTTCAGCGCTAACGGCATTGTCATAAGCGAGTGGTCCGTCAATAATGCAATTTTTGATCTGTCCACGTTGGTTCATCTTGGCAATCAAGGCAGCTTCCATAGTAGCCGGCATCTGCTCATTAACCATTTCAACAGCACACAACATAGCCACCTTTGGTTTAGGATATCCGAGGCTATTCATAAAACTAACCGCATTGTTTATAATTGCAATTTTCGTTTTCAAGTCGGGGGCGATCACCATGGCAGCATCCGTTAATCCAATAAGTTTATGATATGTAGGCACTTCAAAGATGGAAAAATGTGAAAGGACTTCTGATTTTCGCAAGCCCTGTTCTTTATCCAGAACTCCCCTGAGGAAAGTAGCAGTGGTGACGTTGCCTTTCATAAGAATGTCGGCTTCTTTATCGCGAACAAATTTGACTGCCCGTCTTACTGCAAGAACATCATTCTCCTCATTAAAAATGGTGGCATTTGTAAGATCCAGATTGAGTTTTGCGGCTATTTCCTTGATCTTTTTTTCGTTTCCTACCAGGATAGCACTGATAATCCCCTGGCGCATAACAGCACATACTGCTTCCAAACAATGCTCATCGTGAGCAACGGCAACGGCAACTTTTTTCTTTCCAGATTTTTTTGCGAGTTCTGTAAGATCGGATAGTTTTGTCAATCCATTGATTCCACTAGGTTCTTTTGTAGTCATGGTAATAAATCCTCCTTCAATAAAAAGTGAAATTATAGTGTTAGTAAATGTCTCTATTTCAGCTAGCAAACCTACGTGAAATTTGCAAAATACACAAACTCTTACGGAAAAATCTTTAGTTAAAAAAAAATTCTAACTTTGGTGCATCATTTATTTCTAAATTATATGGAACTTCCTTTTGCAGAATCTTACCGGATTAAAATGGTGGAATCCATCCGGAAGAGCACTCTTGAAGAACGAAAGAGATGGATTAAAGAAGCAAAGTACAACCTTTTCCAACTTAAGAGCGAACAGGTCTTTATTGATCTTTTGACTGATTCGGGCACGGGAGCTATGAGTGATAAACAATGGTCAGCTATCATGCTTGGAGATGAAAGTTACGCGGGCGCATCTTCTTATTACAAGATGAAGGAAGCAATACTCGACATCACAGGGTTTCATTATTTTCTTCCAACCCATCAAGGAAGGGCTGCTGAAAATGTCCTCTTTTCAGTTCTTATTAAAGAAGGAAATATAGTTCCTGGGAATTCGCATTTTGACACTACAAAAGGACATATTGAATTTCGTAAGGCTTTTGCTATAGATTGTACTATTGATGAGGCGTTCGATACTACCTGTTGTCATCCGTTTAAGGGGAATGTTGATTTAAAAAAACTGGAAAATGTATTAAAGGAATCAGGCAATAAGGTTCCTTTTATCATAATGACTATTACAAACAATTCGGCAGGCGGACAGCCGGTATCAATGGAAAATCTCAGGATGGTCAGAGAGATAGCTGACAAATATGGAAAAATCGTTGTTTACGATTCAGCCCGGTTTGCTGAGAACGCCTATTTTATCAAGATTCGTGATGAAAAATATAAAAACTTGAGTATACGTGATATTGCACTCGAAATGTTCTCTTATGCTGATATTATGACCATGAGCAGCAAGAAGGATGCGCTGGTCAACATAGGAGGATTTATCGGAATGAGAGATGAGAAACTCTTTAAAGATTGCACCGTTTTTAATATTATGTATGAGGGTTACATTACCTATGGAGGACTTGCCGGACGTGACATGAACGCCATCGCCCAAGGGCTTTATGAAGGAACTGATTTTGAATATCTTGATACCCGTATTAAACAGGTTGAGTACCTCGGGAACCGTTTAATGGAATATGGTATCCCTGTTCAACAGCCTATTGGCGGACATGCAGTTTTTGTCGATGCCAAACGATTTCTCCCTGGTATTAAACAGGAAGAATTTCAGGCACAGACACTTGCCATACAGCTTTATCTTGAAGCGGGCATACGTGGAGTGGAAATTGGTGCCCTACTGGCTGACCGAGATCCATTAACACATATCAACCGCTATCCTAAACTTGAATTCCTGAGGCTGGCTATTCCCAGAAGGG
>JBEKQA010000144.1:0-13646 GCA_049520195.1 Bacteroidales bacterium | reverse complement strand
GTTCCGTATAGGCGTATGGATCGAATCAATTGCGATCTTCCCCAAGGCGGAACCCAGCATCTTATTTTCTTCTGCAGGAACATACCCCCTACCTCTGTCAATGGATAACTCAATATTCAGTTTGACATTAGGTTCCATATGACAGATCACAACATCGGGATTCAAAACCTGGAAAACAGAGAGGAATTTGTTAATATCACCAGCCTTAAAAACATTCTGCTGGCCAACTACGACATTTACTTTCTCAGAGATTTCTGATTCAATTTGCCTTTTGAACCTGATCTGTTTGATGTTAAGGAGAATCTCAGTGACATCTTCAATTACCCCCTTAATGGTCGAAAATTCCTGGTCAACACCTTCAATCTTGACAGAAGTAATTGCATATCCTTCAAGTGAAGATAGCAAAATCCGTCTGAGTGCATTACCTATTGTGATGCCGAATCCAGGTTCTAATGGCCTGAATTCAAAAATCCCTCTGGTTTCATCGGCTTCAACCATGATCACCTTATCGGGTTTCTGGAACGGTAGTATTGCCATGATATATCTTTTAAATTAATATTAAAGTCGTTTTCGACATTTCTGCTAAGCAGCTAATAACACTATTTTTTTATTTCGAATACAACTCGACGATGAGTTGTTCCCTTATATTTTCAGGAATTTCTGCCCTCTCAGGATAATTCATAAATTTTCCAGCCATTTCGTTTCCATCCCATTCAAGCCATGGATAAGCATTAGAGCGGGAAGAAACCGAATTAGATATTACTTCCAATGACTTGGAGCGCTCCCGAACACCGATAATATCCCCTGGCTTTACCTCAAATGAAGGAATATTAACAACTTTACCATTGACAATTATATGGCGGTGGCCAATGAGTTGACGGGCAGCACTGCGGGTAGGTGCAATTCCAAGACGGAATACTACATTATCGAGACGGGCTTCGATCAACTGTAAAAGTACTTCACCCGTAATTCCTTTCTTCCTTGAGGCCTTTAAAAAAGTATTTTTAAACTGTCTTTCAAGGATTCCATAAGTATATTTTGCTTTCTGCTTCTCCATCAATTGGGTACCATACTCAGATTGTTTAGCCCTTCTCTTGGTCTGGCCATGCATACCGGGAGGGTAACTCTTTTTATCATAATGCTTATCGGGTCCGAAAATTGGATCTCTGAACTTTCTTGCTATTCTCGATTTAGGACCAATGTACCTTGCCATATTCTTTGTTTATATATTTTATGATTATTCTAAATTATACCCTTCTTCTTTTGGGAGGTCTGCAACCGTTATGTGGCAACGGAGTTATATCTGTAATTTCCATCACTTCTATACCTGCAGTATGTATTGTACGGATAGCGGATTCCCTTCCGGCACCAGGTCCTTTTATGAACACCTTAACTTTACGGAGACCCTGATCATAGGCCACCTTTGCAGCATCCTGAGCTGCCATCTGAGCAGCATAAGGTGTATTTTTCTTTGACCCCCTGAATCCCATTTTACCGGCTGAGGCCCATGAAATGACCTGCCCTGCATTGTTGGTCAGAGTTATAATGATGTTGTTGAATGAAGCATTCACAAATGCCTTTCCGATTGCATCTACCTTAACAACTCTTTTCTTTGAACTTTTTTCAGTCTTTGCCATATTACTTTTTTACACTTTCTAGATTAACAAACTATGCCTATTGAGGGCACTACAGCTAATTAGCCTTTCGTGGCCTTCTTTTTATTAGCAACAGTTTTCTTCCTCCCCTTACGGGTTCGGGCATTGTTTTTTGTACTCTGTCCACGGGTCGGTAATCCGATACGATGACGAATTCCCCGATAGCAGCCTATATCCATCAAACGTTTGATGTTCATTTGCACCTCTGAACGAAGAGCACCTTCTACTTTTAAGCTCTCATTGATAATGGTACGAATAGCATTCTGCTCTTCGTCATTCCAATCCTGAACTTTTTTATTCCAGTCAATTCCTGCTTTTGACAAAATTTGTTGGGCGGTACTGCGGCCTATCCCATAAATATAAGTCAATCCTATCTCGCCTCTTTTATTTTTAGGTAAATCAATACCTGCAATTCTGGCCATATTAATTACTTATTTTGTGATTATAAAGATTATCCTTGTCTTTGTTTGTATTTAGGGTTCTTTTTATTAATAATGTAAAGCTTTCCCTTTCTGCGCACGATCTTACAATCGGCCGATCTTTTTTTTATTGAGGTTCTTACTTTCATCTTATTTGTATTTTCTATTGATATCTGAATGTTATTCTTCCTTTTGTCAGATCATATGGTGACATTTCAATCTTCACTCTGTCTCCAGGGAGGATCTTAATATAGTGCATCCTCATTTTCCCGGAAATATGAGCCGTGATCACGTGTCCGTTTTCAAGTTCCACCCGGAACATGGCATTACCGAGAGACTCGATTACAGTGCCATCCTGCTGAATTGAAGTTTGCTTTGACATCGAAACAGTTTATGTTAATACTATTCCCAATACCTCTTCAATGTAACGGAATGTTGAAAGAATATCAGGCTCTTCTTTTTTTACTACCACCGTAAGTTCGAAATGTGCAGATGGGTAACCGTCCACTGTCCGGATTGTCCATCCATCTCTCCCTTGCACGATATTCTTTGACCCCAGATTGATCATTGGCTCAATGCAGATAACCAATCCTTCCTGCAACTTTATTCCTGTTCCCCGTTTTCCATAGTTCGGAACATCTGGCTTTTCATGTAATCTCTTTCCTATTCCATGACCTACCAGTTCTCGTACAACAGAGTAGCCAAAGGGCTCTACATGTTCCTGAACCGCCGATCCAATGTCCCCTATTCTCTTTCCTGCAACCGCATGATCAAGAGCCAGAAATAAAGATTCGCGTGTTCTTTTCAATAGACTGAGTATCTCAGGTTTTACTTCTCCTACCGCAAATGTATATGCAGAGTCTCCGTAATAACCATTTTTAATGCTCCCGCAATCAATCGAAACTATATCACCATTTTTAAGAACTCTATCTCCCGGAATTCCATGTACAACCTCATCATTTACGGATGTACACAACGTCGCCGGAAATCCGTTATAACCTTTAAACCCTGGTATCGCCCCTTCCGACCTGAGATAATCTTCAGCAATCGTATCAAGCATCCGGGTAGTAATCCCGGGTTTTATATTTTTTGCCACTTCAGCAAGGGTTCTGCTCACAATCAGAGCATTATCCCTCATGTATTCTATTTCTTCCTCCGTCTTAAGTTCCATCAAGATTTCTGAATTACGACATTCTTATCCAGTCATACTATAGGATGAACGTCCTTTAATCCTGCCTGATTTGGTCAGACCATCGTAATGACGCATGAGCAGATGACTTTCTATCTGCTGCAATGTATCAAGTACAACACCTACCAAAATCAGCAGTGAAGTACCTCCATAAAATTGTGCAAACTGTGTATTTACGCCCACTAACCTGACGAATGCTGGCATGATGGCGACAAAGCCAAGGAAAATGGATCCTGGTAATGTAATCCTCGACATCACATTGTCAATGAATTCAGCAGTCCTTTTCCCCGGTTTTACACCAGGAATAAAACCACCGTTCTTTTTCATATCTTCTGCCATCTGGTTAGGATTTACCGTGATAGCTGTATAGAAGTATGTAAAGACAATGATCAACAAGAAGAAAGTAAGATTATATGCTAAACTATTAAAATCAGTAAAAACTCGTGCGAAGCCGGTCAGCGTTTCCGAATTTGCAAAGCCTGCAAGCGTTAGTGGCAGAAACATAATTGCCTGTGCAAAGATGATAGGCATTACACCTGCTGCATTGACTTTTAGAGGAATATACTGACGAACGCCACCATATTGTTTGTTCCCGACAATTCTCTTGGCATATTGCACAGGTATTCTCCTTGTGCCCTGAACAAGCAGGATAGTGACAAGGATAACAAACACGAGGAAGGCAATTTCAACAACGAATAATACCATACCACCACCTTTCTGTTCCATCCTCGATACCAATTCACCAAACAAGGCAAATGGCAACCTGGCCATAATACCGATCATAATGATGATTGAAATACCATTTCCGATCCCTTTATCAGTTATACGCTCGCCAAGCCACATGATAAACATGGAGCCGGCTGTAAGCAGGATAATCGATGAAATTCCAAAATAAGAAAATACTGAGTGGTGTAATTCAACATTATTAAATGGGTAGATAGCTTCTGCGGGCAACTGTGAAACCAGGTTTGCAATGTATGCAGGTGACTGGAATATCAGAATAAGTACTGTAAGATAGCGTGTGATCTGATTGATCTTTTTCCTCCCGCTTTCTCCCTCTTTCTGAAGCTTTTGAAAATAAGGGATTGCCATCCCCAACAACTGGACTACAATGGATGCAGAAATATAGGGCATGATACCCAGGGCAAACACTGAGGCATTTGAGAAAGCACCTCCGGAAAACATGTTCAGAAGCCCAAGCAACCCGCTTTTGGTCTGATTCTGAAGACTTGCAAGCATGCTGGGGTCAACACCTGGCAGTACAACATAAGCACCAAAACGATATACAAGAATGATACCGAGAGTATAGAGGATCCTTTTCCTGAGATCTTCAATCTTGTATATATTTCGAAGAGTTTGAATTAGCTTTTTCATTCAGATCTGATTAAAGTGTATTCGCAATACCACCAGTTTCTTCTATTGCTTTCTTTGCAGAAGCAGAATACGCATGTACTGTAACTTCAAGCTTAGCTTTGAGTTCCCCCCGTCCAAGAATTTTAATCCTGTCATTTTTTGAAACATAACCACTCTTTACGAGAACCTCCTGGGTGATAATAGTCAGGTTCTGTTTCTCTGAGATCGATTGCAGCACATCGCCAATGGCATCTGGCCACCTTCAAAACCAATTTTCTTAGAATATCCTGAACGTGACTGAGCGCCTTTATGTCCACGGGTTGAAGTACCGCCTTTACCGGATCCCTGCCCTCTTCCAATTCTTTTTGGCTTCTTCGTTGAACCTTTCGCTGGTTTCAGATTACTTAAATCCATTTTTTTTGCTTTTATCTGATTGATTGTCCAATACTTTTATTCCACTTCTTCCACAGTAACCAGGTGATTGACCTTTGCAACCATCCCGAGGATTTGTGGCGTAGCTTCTTTTTCAACTGTATGATGCATCCTGCGGATTCCGAGGGCCTGCAGAGTCCTTTTCTGACGGAGTGGCCGGCCTATTCCACTTTTTATTTGAGTTATTCTGATCTTTTTCATTTCTTTATCAGGATTATTATTTGTCAACTGCCTTAGCCGTTAAATACTTTGCTGAGTTCTATGCCCCTCAGCTGTGCAATAGTGTGAGGATCACGCATCTTAACCAGTGCATTGATAGTAGCCTTAACCACACTGTGAGGATTAGAAGAACCTTTGGACTTCGCCAGTACATCCTTCACACCTACACTCTCTAGAACAGCACGCATAGCACCGCCGGCAATTACTCCGGTACCAGGAGCTGCTGGTTTAAGATAAACAAGAGCTCCACTGTATTTTCCCAATTGGTCATGCGGTATGGTTCCCTTCAGGATCGGAACTTTGATCAGATTCTTTTTTGCATCGTCAATTCCTTTGGCGATGGCGGCGGTGACTTCTTTTGCCTTTCCAAGTCCATATCCTACGACACCATTTTCATTCCCAACCACTACAATGGCTGAAAAGCTGAAGGTCCTACCCCCTTTTGTAACCTTGGTTACCCTTTGTATACTGACAAGACGATCCTTGAACTCGATCTCGCTTGATTTGACTCTCTTTATGTTAACGTTGCTCATACTGTTTTTAGAATTTCAGGCCGGCTTCCCTGGCAGCTTCTGCCAACGACTTGACCCTTCCATGATACAAATATCCATTACGATCAAATACAACTACGCTAATCCCAGCCTGTACAGCCTTTTCAGCGATAAGTTTACCGACGAGTTTGGCTTTTTCCAGATGCGACAGTTTCTTATCGCTAAAGTCTTTCGTCATAGAAGAAGCTGCAACCAGCGTTTTACCTGATAAATCGTCGATCAACTGGACATAAATTTCTTTATTGCTTCTGAACACACTCATCCGAGGCCTGTCAGGAGTCCCTTCTACGATCTTGCGAACGCGTTTCTTGATCCTGAACCTTCTGAATTCTTTATTACTTTTAATTGCCATTCTATAATAGTTTTAACTAATGATTCCAAGTTTTACTGGCTGGAAGCAGATTTACCGGCCTTTTTCTTAATTTCTTCACCCAGGAAGCGGATACCCTTGCCCTTATAGGGTTCAGGCTTACGTAAAGAACGGATCTTCGCTGCTATCTGACCAATCAATTGCTTGTCATTCGATTTCAGGATGATGGTGTTGTTCTTTCCTCTTTCAGCAGTGGTTTCAACCTTTACTTCTTTAGGAAGTTCCAGAACGATATTATGTGAATATCCCAGCGAAAGGTCGAGTAGCTGATCCTTAGCTGTTGCTTTGTAACCCACTCCGATGAGTTCCTGTACGATGGTGTAACCTTCGCTCACACCTTTCACCATATTGAATAGAAGCGAACGGTAGAGTCCATGCTTGGAACGGTCATCTCTCTCATCCGAACTCCGATGAACGACAAGGTTGTTTCCTTCTACTTTAACTGTAATCTTGGGATCAACCTGCTGATAAAGTTCACCAAGTTTTCCTTTTACCGTTACCAGGTTTGTCGGGGATACAGTAACAGTAACTCCGGCAGGTAGTGAGATCGGTAATTTTCCTATTCTTGACATTGTATAGGTCTCCTCTTCAATTAACTGATAAAACATAAAACTTCACCGCCAATTTTCTTTACTTTGGCTTCTTTATCGGTCATCATACCCTGTGAAGTTGAAATAATTGCAATACCCAGTCCGTTCAAAACGCGGGGCAGATGGTCCGCGTCCACGTATTTCCGAAGACCCGGCTTGCTGATCCTTTGCAGGGAATTGATTGCCGATAGCTTGGATACCGGGTGGTACTTCAGGGCTATCTTAATTATTCCCGGTTTAGGTTCATCTTCAAATTTATAATTCAGGATATATCCTTTTTCGAACAGGATCTTAGTAATCTCTTTCTTCAACCTGGAAGAAGGGATCTCAACGATCCGATGGTTTGCCATTACAGCATTCCTGATTCTTGTTAAATAATCTGCAATTGGATCCGTAACCATGATCTATCTTATCTGTTTGTTTGTTTTTTCACTTTATATGAACAACTCATATCGATTTACCAGCTTGCTTTCTTTACACCCGGGATCAATCCTTTTACAGCCATCTCCCTGAAGTTAATACGGGAAATGCCGAAGAGCCTCATATATCCTTTGGGGCGACCGGTCAATTTGCAGCGATTGTGCAGCCTGACTGGCGATGCGTTTTTTGGAAGTTTCTGCAGGGCAGTATAGTCACCTGCAGCTTTCAATGCCTTCCTTTTTTCTGCAAATTTCTCAACCAGGTGTTCTCTTTTTCTCTCCCTAGCTTTAATTGATTCTTTTGCCATAAATTATTTTGTTTTAAAAGGTAATCCGAATTCTTTCAATAATGCATGTGCTTCCCTGTCAGTCCTGGCACTGGTAACGAAAGTAATATCCAGTCCATTAATTTTTGCAACCTTGTCGATATCAATCTCCGGGAAGATAATCTGTTCAGGAATTCCAAGTGTGTAATTTCCACGTCCATCAAACCCTTTGTCACTAATCCCCCGGAAGTCGCGGATACGGGGAATGGATACAGAAATAAGACGGTCGAGAAACTCATACATTCCATTGCCACGCAATGTGACCCGCGCCCCGATCGGCATTCCCTTTCTGAGTTTGAAGTTGGAAATATCTTTCTTGGATTTAGTAGCAACCGCTTTCTGACCGGAAATCATCGTCATCTCATTGATACCGGTATCAATAAATTTCTTGTCTGTAATCGCAATGCCCAATCCCTGGTTGATACAGATCTTAAGGATCCTGGGAACCTGCATCGGGCTCTTGTAGTTGAATTGCGCCATTAAAGCAGGAACAACATCTTTTGTATACTTTTCTCTTAATCTCGGTATATAAGCCATTATTTTATAACCTCCCCTGATTTTTTAGAATAACGTACTGACATCTCTTTCTTGGGATCGAGTTTCCTGCCGGTCCTTGTGGGTTTTCCGGTGGAATCGATAACCATCAGATTGGAAATATGAACCAGGGCTTCTTTTTTAATAATCCCGCCCTGAGGACTCTTGGCATTGGGTTTTGTATGTTTCGACACCATATTTATCCCTTCCACGATGGCCTTGCCTTTTGCAGTGTCTATCTTCAGCACTTTTCCCTGTTGCCCTTTGGAATTTCCGGTAATAACCATTACCGTATCGCCTTTCTTAATATGTAACTTCGTTTGCATGATCGAAAATATATACTTAAAGCACTTCCGGTGCTAATGAAATAATTTTCATGAATTGCTTCTCTCTTAATTCCCTGGCTACCGGTCCGAAAATACGGGTACCGATCATTTCGCCGGCGGCATTAAGAAGGACCACCGCATTGTCATCGAACCGGATATATGAGCCGTCATTTCTACGGATCTCTTTCTTTGTTCTGACAACAACTGCCTTAGAAACTGTCCCTTTCTTTATATTCCCTGATGGGATGGCATTTTTTACTGTTACGACGATTTTATCGCCTATGGATGCATAACGTTTTCCCGTCCCGCCAAGGACCCTGATGCAAAGGACTTCCTTCGCGCCACTGTTATCTGCAACCGTAAGTCTTGTTTCTTGCTGTATCATGGCTATTTAACCTTTTCTATAATTTCGACAAGTCTCCAACATTTATTTTTGCTAAGTGGCCGGGTTTCTTCAATCCGCACCTTATCGCCTTCTCTGCATTCATTTGCCTCATCGTGCGCCACGAAGCGGGAACTTTTCTTTACAAATTTCCCGTATTTCGGATGCTTGACTTTCCGTTCGACCTCAACAACAATGGATTTGTCCATTTTATTGCTGACCACGATACCGGATTTTTCCTTTCTGAGTTTTCTGTTTTCCATTTTTCTTCTTCTTGTTAGAAAGGGTTATTCCCTTCTTTTAAAAAGTGTATTATATTATTCGTTTGGTTGTTTGCTCTCCATTCATGATCCTTCTCCTCAATTCTGTCTCAAGGCGGGCGATGGTCCTGCGATAGGTCTTAATTTTATTAGGATTTTCAAGTGGAGAGACAGCATGATTCAGCTTCAGCTTCGTCAGTTGTTTCTTTTCCTCATCCAAACGCTCGATGATCTCACCGGTCGTTAGTTCTCTGATTACTTTTTGTTCCATTTTCCTTTAAAAGAAAGATTGATATTATATTAATCCTGTTATACTCTATAATGTTTCCTCAGTATAATCCTTGCGTGTGACCATTTTTGTTGCCACCGGCAGTTTTTGTGCACCGAGGCGTAATGCTTCCTTTGCAACTAAAAGAGAAACCCCTTCTATTTCAAATAATATTCTACCTGGTGTCACCCTGGCAACAAAATATTCCGGTGCTCCTTTTCCTTTACCCATACGGACTTCAGCAGGCTTTTTAGTGACCGGTTTATCCGGAAATATCCTTATCCAGAGCTGACCTTCACGTTTCATAAAACGTGTGATGGCCTGACGGGCAGATTCTATCTGACGTCCCGTGATCCAGGCTTCCTCCAGTGTCTTGATCCCAAATGAGCCGAACGCAAGCTGGTGGCCACGTTTTGCGTTGCCTTTCATCTTTCCTTTCTGCTGCTTCCTGTATTTGGTCTTCTTAGGCTGTAACATTATCTTAGTATTATTAAGTTATCAGGTATTCGTTTATTTTCTTGCTCTTGGTTTGTTTCCTCTGTCTCTGTCTCTGTCTCTGCCTCTTTCCCTGTCCCCACCGCCACCTTTATACTGATGTTCGGATGAAGTCTTCAGTTTGGTGCTTGCAGCTGCCGGAGTAAGGTCAGGACGTCCATAAATCTCTCCCTTACAGATCCACACTTTTATTCCTATTCTACCGTAAGTAGTATGAGCTTCACTGGTTGCATAGTCAATATCAGCGCGGAATGTATGTAATGGGATCCTTCCATCCTTATATTGTTCCCTGCGTGCCATTTCAGCTCCGCCTAACCTGCCTGAAATCTGTATCTTTATGCCTTCAGCGCCAATTCTCATTGCCGATGCAATGGAAGTCTTGATGGCTCTTCTGTATGAGATACGACCTTCAATCTGGCTTGTCACGGTTCCTGCAACAATCACTGCATCAAGCTCGGGGCGCTTTATTTCTGAAATATTGATCTGGATCTCTTTTTTCGTGATCTTTTTCAATTCCTCCTTCAGCTTATCCACTTCTTGCCCACCTTTCCCGATAATAATACCAGGGCGTGCAGTATGAATTGTTACAGTAACCAGTTTTAATGTCCTTTCAATAACGATTTTGGCAATTCCTGCCTTTGATAAACGGGCATTCAGGTATTTCCGGATCTTATCATCTTCGACGAGTTTGGCAGCGAAATTCCTTCCACCATACCAATTGGAATCCCATCCGCGGATGATCCCTAACCTGTTTGCGATTGGATTTGTTTTTTGTCCCATTAACCAAACATTTTATTATATCAGTTCAATCTATTCTTTTGTTCTATTGCTGTTTCTTCAACCTCTTCTACAGGTTGAATTCTGCTGTCAACGACCAGTGTAACGTGATTTGAACGTTTCTTGATGCGGTGTGCCCTTCCCTGAGGTGCAGTCCGGATACGTTTCAGTACCCTGCCGCTGTCAACGGAGATTTCTTTAATATAAAGGTCGCTATCTTCTAATCTAACTCCTTCGTTCTTGGCCTGCCAGTTAGAAATAGCAGATTTCAGGAGGGTGTAAAGCCGTTCACTGGAAACCTGCGGTGAATTCTTTAACATCACTAGTGCTTGTTCAACCTTCTTTCCCCTGATCAGATCTGCTATCAGCCTCATCTTACGCGGTGAGGTGGGACAGTTATTCAGCTTTGCATAATAGAGAGACTTCTTTTCCTCTTTACGCTTCTCCGCTCTGTTTTTTATTTTTACGCCCATGATATCTTGGAATTATTCTTATTTCTTACCTTTATCCTTATTACCGGCATGCCCCCTGAAGATACGGGTAGGTGCGAATTCTCCCAGCTTATGTCCAACCATGTTTTCTGTTATATAGACGGGGATGAATTTATTGCCGTTGTAAACTGCAATTGTCTGCCCTACAAAATCAGGAGAGATCATCGAACCTCTCGACCAGGTTTTAATGACACTTTTTTTCTTGGAATCACCTGCCTCCAGGACTTTCTTTTCCAGTTTATAACTGATGTAAGGACCTTTTTTAAGCGATCTGCTCATATCCTGTTGTTGTTATTATTATTTTTTCCTCTTTTCTACAATATACTTGTTGGTATTTTTCTTCTTGCTACGGGTCTTATATCCCTTAGCAGGCATACCTTTTCTTGACCTTGGATGTCCTCCTGAAGCCCTGCCTTCACCACCACCCATAGGGTGATCTACCGGGTTCATGGCAACGCCACGGGTACGGGGTCTTCTGCCAAGCCATCTTGATCTTCCGGCTTTACCGGATGATTCAAGCTGATGATCCTGGTTTGAAACCATCCCAATGGTAGCCTTACAAGCCTGAAGGATCATTCGGGTTTCACCGGAAGGCATCTTAATGATGGCAAATTTGCCATCTCTCGACATGAGTTGAGCATAAGAACCGGCACTCCTTACCAGCTTGGCTCCCTGTCCGGGACGAAGTTCCACATTGTGGATGATCGTTCCGAAAGGAATCTCACTAAGGTAAAGCGTATTCCCGATCTCAGGGGTGCTTCCTTTTCCGGAAACCACGGTCTGACCAACTTTAAGTCCGTGAGGGGCAATAATGTACCGCTTTTCCCCATCATTGTAACAAACCAAAGCAATCCTAGCTGTTCTACCGGGGTCGTACTCGATGGTCTTTACAATGGCAGGAATGGATTCCTTATCCCGTTTAAAGTCTATGATCCTGTACATCTGTTTATGACCACCACCGACGTACCGCATGGTCATTTTTCCTTCGTTGTTTCTTCCACCACTCTTCCTATGAGGAAGCAGTAAGCTCTTTTCAGGCGTCGAAGTTGTGATTTCGTCGAACGCGCTGATCAGTTTAAAGCGCTGACCGGGGGTTGTTGGGTTAAATTTCTTAAGCGCCATTTATTTAAATATTGCTGTAAAAATCAATTGTTTCACCTTTAGCCAATGTGACAATGGCTTTCTTATAGTTATTGGATTTGCCACTTATAAAACCACTTTTTGAATACCGTGTTTTGCTCTTTCCACGATAAACCATGGTATTAATTTCAGCAACTTCCACTCCATAGATATCTTTAATCGCTTTCTTGATCTCAAGCTTATTTGCCCGCTTGTCTACCTTGAACCCATAGCGATTGAGCTTTTCGCCCATCTGGGTCATCTTTTCGGTAATGATCGGCTTTAATATAACACTCATCTCGTATGCTTTTTAATGTGTCTTGCCAGGTTAATTCGCATGAATACTTTCAATTTCCTTTACCGAGCTTTCCGTCAGTAAAAGACGACCGGCATTCAGAATCTCATAAGTGTTCAGGTCAGAAGCCTGCATCACCTTCACCTTTGCCATGTTACGGGAAGAAAGCAAAATATTCATGTCAACACTGCTGGTAACGAGTAAAAGTCTCTTCCCTTCAGTCTTGAAATTCTTAAGCAGCTCCGTGAAATTTTTTGTCTTTGGGGTTTCGAATGTGAAGTCTTCTAACACTATAATGCTTTCATCCTTCACTTTATAGCTTAAGGCTGATTTTCGTGCCAGTTTCTTCAGCTTTTTATTAAGCTTAAAATCGTAATCTCTGGGATGAGGGCCAAAAACCCTTGCACCACCTTTGAAGAGTGGGCTTTTTATACTTCCTGCGCGGGCTCCGCCTGTACCTTTTTGTTTTTTCAGTTTCTTTGTACTTCCGGTCAGCTGCGATTTTTCTTTCGAGCTGTGAGTACCCTGCCGCTTGTTAGCCATAAATTGCTTTACATCCAGGTATATGGCGTGATCGTTGGGCTCAATGCCGAAGATGGCATCATCCAGTTTGATCTTGCGGTCGGTCTGTGCTCCCGATACGTTATAAACTACTACTTCCATCTCTCAATAATTACATATGAACCATTGGCTCCGGGAATAGCTCCCTTGACCAGAACCAAATTCTTTTCCAAAATGATCTTTAAAATCTGAAGGTTGATCACTTTCACGCGATCACCCCCCATCCTTCCGGCCATTCTTAATCCGGGAAATACCCTTGAAGGCCATGAAGAAGCGCCTACTGATCCGGGAGCCCTTAAACGGTTATGCTGCCCATGGGTAGCTTCACCGACACCATGAAAATGATGACGTTTTACTACCCCCTGGAAACCTTTACCTTTAGAGATACCGACTACATCAATATATTCCCCTTCTTCAAAAATATCGACCTTGAGAATATCACCGAATACTTTCTGGTGGTCAGGCTCAAAACGGGTAAATTCCGCTAACACTTTCTTTGGCGTAATCCCGGCTTTCTTAAAATGACCCTTCAGTGCATTGGTAGTATGCTTTTCTTTCTTATCTTCAAAAGCAAGCTGAATGGAGTCATAACCTTCCTTTTCTTTTGATCGGAGT
>JBEKQA010000143.1:0-16960 GCA_049520195.1 Bacteroidales bacterium | reverse complement strand
ATTGAGAAAGGCCCGGCTGTTGCCAGGATGTATACAGGAAACAGGGAATGGGATTATATCGCAACGACTGAGAATGTTGACTATAAATCTTGCAAGATTTTGGTACGGGTCAACGATCGGCCTGGCAATACAGTCGAGGCTGAGGTTGATATAGGTGGCACATAAAAAGTCACCCCTCCCTCTTGGGGGAGGGGCCGGGGGTGGGGTTTACAGCCTTCCACGTAACGCGGCCATTCAACTGAATTTCCAACATTATTTCTTAAAATGTCAATTAACTGGCGTGGAAGAGGTATGTATATGCGGGGAAAATATGCCTTAAATCACTCTCATTGAAGGGTTTGAACACCCATAATTTTTAATTTTTAATTTTTAATTTTTAATTCGACACACCAACTCCCCCTTTTTCCCCTATTTCCATACTCATCTCCTCCTCAACCCTATACCGTCCCTATACCGAAACAATAGTCTTTGTTCGTTCTTCCTTCGTTTATCATTCGTTTACCATTCGAATTATGAATAAGCAATCTATATCAACTAAATAATGATCAAATAATAATGAATCTCTGATTCAAATGGTTGTTTTTAAGAAAAATCAGTACATGGAATGCTGACAAAAAAGTCATCACACAGAGTTCCACTGAGAATTCACAGAGAGCCACAGAGAAGATTATTAATGAATTTTCCTCCTTTGTTACTCGATTAAAGCTCCTGATTCCAGATTAAATAGGGCTCCCCTTGCCGATAAGTTTCGTTATATCGCCATTTCGCGATTTCGCTATTTTTCTATACTCTGTCACCTAAAATAACAAACTCCACTCAGCACTGGTAGCAAAGTATTCCAGTCTGAATTGACATTTATTTTAAATATTTTCCGGATTTTCTGCTAAAATATTTGACTTGTAATTATAAATAGTTTACATTTGCTCATCATTGTTATAATGATATAGCCAGAAGATAACCAGAGTGGTAATACATGTCGGAGGTCTGAAAAGCCTTGTGGTAGCGACATACGTTATTCTGGTTATTTTCATTTGTATCAACCCAGGTGAAAGGTATTTTCCGGACGATTAAGTGATTAGTTTGAAGTGAAATACGTAAAACGTAATACATAATACATAATGTGTAAGGTGCAAAAAAACTTCCACACCCACTTATTTTAATATCCCAATTCCTGATTGATCAGGATCACCCGGATGCGGCGTTTCGGGAACAACATTTCTACGATCGACCAGGCATCTTTTATTTTCATCTTCCAAAACAAAAATTATTTTCAGTTAGAAGGGGAAATCTCATGTTTTTATCTTATCTTTGTTCATTCTTTAATAAGAATAATTCTCTATTAGTTTTTATTCCTAATGAAACCAGAAAATATCATAAGTGAACTGAGGAGGACAGGACTTAAAGTTACACCGCAAAGGATTGCCATTATGGAAGCCGTAATGATGCTCAATAATCATCCTACTGCTGAAAATATATTTGAATTCATCAAAGAGCGGCATCCGAACATTGCTTCAGGCACTGTATATAAGGTTCTTGAAACCCT
The DNA here is from genome assembly GCA_049520195.1 of Bacteroidales bacterium. GTDB lineage: Bacteria > Bacteroidota > Bacteroidia > Bacteroidales > FEN-979 > FEN-979. The sequence goes on along the minus strand of JBEKQA010000143.1, from coordinate 15,417 downwards.
TGTCGATAAAAAATTGATTAACAAGGTCAAAACGGACAGGGATATTATGAGATACGACGCCGTTTTTGAAAAACATCATCATCTGTACAGTGCCGAATCAGACAGGATTGAAGACTATTTTGATGACAATCTTAATCAAATCCTTACTGATTATTTTAAAAAACACAATATACCGGAATTTGAGATTGAGGAAATAAAACTTCAGATAATCGGAAATTTTAAATAAAATGAACTACCCTGCTGCAAGTATTGGCGGATCAACGTAAGCAGAATTACTTTCTCCTCATGATGAGGGGATTTGACCTTCTCCACCGTAGGCGGATTAAAGAATAGTTGTAAAAATTTTATTAATTGGCTTAAAAATCGAAAAATGGAAAATAAGGAAAATAACACGAATCAATGTCCGGTCACTGGCGCAACACATTCACAAAATGTTGGTGGCAGCGGAACCAAAAACCGCGACTGGTGGCCAAATCAGTTAAAACTGAACATCTTGAGGCAGCAGTCTCCCTTATCAAACCCGATGGGAGAGAAGTTTAATTATGCTGAAGCATTCAAGAGCCTCGACTATGAGGCTTTAAAAAATGACCTTAAAAATCTTATGACCGGCTCCCAGGAGTGGTGGCCGGCAGATTTCGGGCATTACGGACCATTATTTATACGTATGGCATGGCACAGCGCGGGCACCTACCGGACTGGTGATGGCCGTGGTGGTGCAGGACACGGACAACAACGTTTTGCCCCGCTTAATAGTTGGCCTGATAATGTTAATCTAGACAAGGCCCGCAGGCTTCTTTGGCCAATCAAGCAAAAGTATGGACGGAAAATATCATGGGCAGACCTTATGATCCTTACCGGTAATGTAGCCCTGGAATCGATGGGGTTTAAAACTTTCGGATTTGCTGGCGGACGTGAAGATGCCTGGGAGCCGGAAGAGGATATATACTGGGGTTCTGAAACAAAGTGGCTGGAAGGTGATAAGCGTTATTCAGGAGAACGTGATCTAGATAATCCTTTGGCAGCCGTACAGATGGGATTGATCTATGTGAATCCGGAAGGGCCAGGCGGTAATCCTGATCCGCTTGCCGCCGCTAAAGATATTCGTGAGACGTTTGCCCGGATGGCAATGGATGATGAAGAAACTGTGGCACTGATAGCCGGTGGGCATACATTTGGGAAAACACACGGTGCCGGAGACGCATCATTGGTCGGACCTGAACCCGAAGCTGCCGGAATTGAAGAACAGGGGCTGGGCTGGAAAAGCAAGTTTGGCAAAGGAAAAGGAGGCGATGCAATCACCAGCGGCCTGGAGGTAACCTGGACACAGACACCAACCAGGTGGAGTAACTACTTTTTCCAAAACCTGTTTGACTACGAATGGGAACTTACTAAAAGCCCGGCCGGTGCAAATCAATGGGTTGGCAAACATGCCGGAGATGTTATTCCTGATGCACATAATCCATCAGTAAAACATCCACCGACAATGCTTACAACCGATCTTTCTCTGCGCTTCGATCCTGTTTATGAAAAAATTTCACGGCGCTTCTATGAAAATCCCCAGGAGTTTGCAGATGCCTTTGCCCGGGCCTGGTTTAAACTGACCCATCGCGATATGGGTCCCCGTTCCCTCTATTTAGGTCCTGAGGTACCGGCAGAAGAATTGATTTGGCAGGATCCGATTCCTGTTTTAAATCATATGCTGATCGATGAAACAGATATTACAGCATTAAAAACTAAGATCTTAAATTCAGGTTTGTCAGTATCTGAACTTGTATCCACTGCGTGGGCTTCGGCTTCTACTTTCCGTGGATCGGATAAACGCGGGGGTGCCAATGGCGCTCGTATCCGGCTTGCTCCCCAAAAAGATTGGGGAGTCAACAATCCTTCCCAACTGTCAAAAGTATTACAGACGCTTGAACATATCCAAAAGGAATTCAATAATGCCCAATCCGGCGGAAAAAAGGTTTCGCTGGCAGATCTCATTGTACTGGCCGGTTGTGCAGGTATTGAAAAAGCTGCAAAAGACGCCGGTCATATCGTGACCGTGCCTTTCACAGCGGGACGTATGGATGCATCGCAAGAACAAACTGACGTGGTATCTTTCTCAGTTTTGGAGCCAGTGGCAGATGGTTTCCGCAACTATCTGAAAGCAAAATATGCCATGCCAGCAGAAGAATTGCTTGTTGATAAAGCACAATTGCTAACATTAACGGCACCAGAGATGACTGTCCTGGTTGGGGGTATGCGTGTTTTACATACAAACTTTGATAACTCTGAAAATGGTGTTTTCACTGACCGTCCTGGCGTTCTTACCAACGATTTCTTTATAAACCTTTTAGATATGAATACCGTTTGGGAGCCGGCTTCTGAGTCAAAAGAAAAATTTGAAGGACATGATCGTAAGACCGGCAAATTAAAATGGACGGGAACCCGTGTTGATCTTATATTTGGGTCAAACTCAGAGCTAAGAGCCGTGGCCGAAGTTTATGGCAGCTCAGATGGCCGGGAAAAATTTATTCAGGATTTTATTTCTGCATGGAATAAAGTAATGAATCTTGACCGCTTTGAACTCAAAAATAAGTAGGACTTTTAAAATCGTGTATGATCTTCAGAAAGGGGGTTTCCATTAGAACAGGGAATTTTAAATGAGAATAAGAATGACAGCCCACTGTGGCAATACAGGCAATTTCAGATAGCAGACAAAGAATTAGCCAAAAAGGTAAGAAAGGAAAAATATTAATTCTAAACTCAAAAAAATAGTACCAATTATGAAAAAAGAAAAAACTATTGAATTGTTAAACAAAGCAGTTGCAGATGAACTCTTTGCCGTTCATCAATACATGTATTTTCATTTTCATTGTGATGATCTGGGATATGATCTTCTTGCCAATCTTTTCAAACGCACAGCCATTGAAGAAATGGGTCATGTTGAGAAACTCGCAGAAAGAATACTATTCCTGAAAGGTGAAGTAGAGGTGAAAGCAGGCGGTGATGTCAAAAAGATCCATGATGTAAAAAAGATGCTGGAAATGGCTGCATCAATGGAAACCCAGAGCGGACTGGATTATAATGCATGGGCAAATGAGTGCTCGAAATTGGCTGATTCTGTCTCAAAAAAACTATTTGAATCGCTTGTGGATGATGAGGAGCGGCATTTCGACCGGTACGATAAAGAGATGGAAAACTTATCGAACTTCGGAGATCATTATCTCGCATTACAATCCATTGAAAGAAGTAAAACTATTGCAGCCGGAAAACCTGTTGAAAAATAGACTGCAGGTAGCAAGCAACAGGATATCAGAGAAAGCAAAATTATTTTCGCCTCAAGAGGCGATGAGTTGACCTGATACGTTTAGCGGTGGAAACATTTTTGCTTAACAATCAATCAGTTACATCACAATAAAAAGCGAAAAAACTTCTTAATTAAAGATTCTTGCCTAACGCAGGCAGGCGTTGATCAATATTCGATTATTCAATCACACGCGTTACGCGTTACGATGGAAAATGAAGAGTTGTTATTTAGTATTGGTTGTAAAGTGTTTAAGTCCTAATATCCCAACTCCTGGTCAATAATGATTACCCGGATGCGGTGTTTCGGGAAGGATTTTTCTACGATCGACCAGGCATTACAGATCCTCTGCTCGCTTCGGCAATCACTACACACACCTGTCTTTTGGCAAGGCAGCCGGAAATTTGTATGCCTCCTGGTATTCATTGGCACACTGACCTCTCTGATCCTCTTCATTCCGGCCTCGAGGTCTTTCACCAGCTTATTAACCCCTGCCGTCAGCACTACGTTTCTAGGTCCGAAAACGATCCCGTTGATCCGGTTGCCAATCATGTCGAGGTTGATCAATTTGCCATCTTCCGTAATCGCATTGGTCCCCGTCAGAAATAGATCCACCAGCAGCGCCTGCCGCCGGCGCTCGATCTTTTCTTCCCAGCTCAGGCCTTTTTCGAAGGTATCTATAAAGCGGATTCCCGGCTCGGTCTTCAGTCTCTCAATGATCCCAGTTGTGCCAAGTGTCACCGAATCGGCATAAGAAACAACCTGCGGGCTTATTTCCGGCAAAAGGGTTCCAAAGAACAGGTCATAAGCCTCCTGGGTTGTCTTGACGAAATACGGGAGGAAGTTGTTGCGCTTGAGATTCTTAAGTGTCAGTTCGGGAGATATTTGCGGAGTCACTGCTATTCGAGTTATTGAGTAAAGATAAGACTTCTGAGTAGATGAATTAACTTCATAATTCAATTCACAACGTCGGTTTAAGTAATATCTGTTTTATTATTAGTAATTCAATGGGTCGTTCTCCAATTTATAATATTTTCGCCCGTCGAACAAGATACAGGTCTTTTTTGAAGTTTCATTATTACATCGCTTCATTTCAACAACCTCTTCCTCTCTTGTAGGTTGAATAAGGTTTTTAATCACACCTCCAGCTATCTCCCATGTATCTGATAGTGTAGTAATGTGGCTTCTTTCAAAATGACCGCCTTCCAATTCATCTGTTGAAATTACTTTTAAATACAATTTATTATTAGCAATTCTATAAGTACCTTTTATTGAAATAATTCTTCTTAACCCATCATTTTGATTAGGACTAAAAATAAATTCTTTATTACCAAAAAATCTATATGAGTCTAACCATCCAGATGCTATTTCATCACTATTCACTTGCCAAATTCCAATTAATTCCTCCTGTGTAATGACATTCTTTTGCTGACAAAATGAGTCAAAAGAAATCAATAAAGGAAAAATAATTAATACGAGCAGAGCTTTCATAAAGTACTACTAAATAATGTTTTAAACCTATTTTCAATATCTTTTCCCTTGTCTATTCTGAATAAACTTCATAATTCAAGATTCGTTGATCAATATTCGGGTATTCAAAAAATAACTATCAGATCAGATCTTAAGTCCAAACTTTGAGGTCTTAAGTCTCAAACCTCAAGTCCCAAATCTTAAATGCGAACTGTGAAGTGCGAAATAAAAAAAGAATCATTCAACAGTCACCGCTGTTCCGTAGCAAATCACCTCGGTAACCCCATTCATCACCTCAGTCGTATCATACCGGATACCGATCACGGCATTGCCGCCAACTGCTTCGGCATGGGCAATCATCAGTTCGAAAGCATCTCTTCTCGTCTTCTCGCAAAGCTCCGTATAGAGCGTGATATTGCCTCCGGCAAGGGTCTGAAATGCAGCGCCGATATTTCCAAAAATAGAACGTGAGCGCACAAGAACTCCTCTCACAACGCCTTTATTCCCGGTTATTTTGCATCCGGGTAGCTCAAAGGCAGTAGTTGTCTGTTTTATATCCATATGTTTTATTTTTAAATCAAAATTATACTATTATTCCGTATCAGTAATAAAATAATCCGGTTTTACAATTTGTTAATATTAAAAAGGCTGGAAGAGCTTATCTTTGATGGATAAGCAATACCTTTACTTTTGATTCTAACAATTAGTCTTTATTTATATGAAAAAGATCTTCTTTCTTTTGCCGCTAATTTTATCAGCATGGTTTACTTCAACAGCTCAGCAAACCGAAAACAAAATACAGCCACGCTTGGTGATCGGCATCGTCGTCGATCAGATGCGATTTGATTATCTCTACAGGTTTTATGATCAGTACGGCGAGAATGGCTTCAAACGTATTCTGCGGGAAGGCATGAATTTTTCATTTGCCCAATACAACTATATCCCCACCTATACCGGTCCCGGCCATTCAAGCATCTACACGGGCAGCGTGCCTTATTATCATGGCATCATCTCGAACGACTGGTACGATAAGAAACTTAAAAAGACCATCTATTGCGTTTACAATGACTCAGTAAAAACAGTGGGTGCCGATAACAGCTCAGGAAAAATGTCGCCCAAAAACCTGCTGGCAACTACCATGACCGACCAGCTCAGGATGTCAAACAACGGGTGCTCAAAGGTTTACTCCATTTCCATCAAGGACCGTGCTGCTGTTTTACCGGGAGGCCATATGGCCAATGCAGTCTATTGGTACGATGGGAAGAGTGGCAATTTCGTCTCTTCAACCTATTATATGAACACACTGCCTGACTGGGTATTGAAATTCAATGACCGGAAACTTCCTCTAAAATTGATGAGCAATAACTGGCTGCTTGAGAAAAATAAGAGCTACACGGTTTCGCTTCCCGATGACGGTCCCGGAGAAAAGGATGTTTTTAAAGAAGGCAAGACAACCTTTCCCCATGAATTTGCAAAACTGGCTGAATCTAAAAAACTTGATGCCATAAGATCGACCCCGTTCGGCAATGAGCTCTTGGCAGACTTCCTGACTGCCTTGCTCAAAAATGAAAAGCCGGGCAAAGGAAAGTATTGCGACTTTATTGCCATTTCCTTCTCCTCTACCGATTATGTAGGTCATGCCTATGGGCCCAATAGCGTCGAGATCATGGATACCTATCTGAAGCTAGACAAGCAGATTGCCAGGATACTCGATACCCTGGATTTATATGTTGGCAAAGGAAATTACCTTCTGTTCCTCACTGCCGACCATGCCGTAAAGCCAAATGCAAAATATCTCGAAGCCAACCGCATCCCGGCCAATGATGTTGATGAAGCGAATGTAAAAGCCCGGCTGAGCGGTTTCTGCAAGGAACAGTTTGGTGATACTCATGTAATTGAAGCCTTTCAGGATAACCAGATCTACCTGAATCATCCGGTTATGGATTCTCTCAGGCTTGATCTGAAATCGGTTAATGACAAACTGATCAGCTTTATAAGGCAAAAATTCCCGTTCATCGGAACGATTCTGACCAAAGAGCAACTCATCACAAGAGAACCTTCACGCTCCATGAATTCATTCATTCTCAATGGATTTAACATCAAGCGTTCGGGTGATATCTTATTTGAGATGACCCCGAACGAGCTGCTCACAGATCCCGGTGAGTCGGCTACTTCTCATGCATCTTTCTATGATTATGACACTCATGTTCCTTTACTGTTTTTCGGGTGGCATGTAAAACCGGGCGAATCGAACCAGGAAGTGTTTGTTGAAGATATCGCACCTACTGTTTGCAACCTTATCCACATCCAGGAACCCGATGCGACAATTGGCGTTCCTGTTATAAAATAAATGAATTTCACCCGGGCTGCTCATGGCCGTATGGCTTATTACCGGGTTCCTAACGGTTTGCGCTGCACTGAGTTATGGAGAACTGGCAGGTATGTTCCCTAAAGCCGGTGGGCAGTATGTCTATCTCAAGGAATCTTACAATCCACTGGTCGGCTTTCTTTACGGCTGGACACTCTTTCTCGTCATCCAGACCGGGACAATTGCTGCCGTGGGTATGGCATTTGCCAAATTCCTGGGAGTTCTCTTTCCCTGGGTTTCGGAATCGGTCATCTGGTTTCAGTACAGGTTCGTGAAATTCGGTCCCGTACAAATTATTGCAATCCTTTCGATTTTATTCCTGACCTGGATAAACACAAGAGGAATTAAGGAAGGAAAGAGGATTCAGAACGTTTTCACTACGGGGAAATTTCTCCTGTTGTTCCTTTTCATCGTCATCGGCTTGATTTTCGCAACCAACACCCAGGCAATTCATCTAAATCTCAGCATCCTATGGGAACCTCAGCGGCATCTGAAAGGGTCCGGTCCTGTTCCGCTAACAGGCTTTGCCATCATCGCTGCGATGGGTGTGGCCATGGTAGGATCGCTCTTCTCGTCAGATGCATGGAACAACATCACTTTTACTGCGGGGGAAGTCATCAATCCGAAGAAAAATATCCCGATGAGTCTCTTTCTTGGGACCTCTATCGTGACGATACTCTATCTCCTTGCTAATGTGGTTTATATGACAGCTCTGCCGTTGCGGGGCAGTGAAACCGGAACGACAGTTTTCGATCATGGTTTGCAATTCGCTACTTCTGACAGGATAGGGACTGCAACCATCTCAGGGATATTTGGTATCTATGCCTCCCTGATCATGGCAGGATTTATCGTGATCTCGACATTCGGCTGCAATAACGGACTTATTTTATCGGGAGCCCGTGTCTATTACGCCATGGCGGAAGATGGCCTGTTCTTCAAAAAGATCAGCCGGTTGAATGATAAAGGAGTGCCGGCCACCGGTCTCGTCATCCAGGGTATCTGGGCTTGCCTGCTTTGCCTCTCGGGAACTTACGGACAATTGTTAGATTATGTGGTCTTCGCCGTGCTGATCTTCTACGTCCTGACCATCGCAGGGATTTATATTCTCAGGAAACGGGAACCGGACATCGAAAGGCCTTATAAAGCATTCGGATATCCCGTTATTCCTGCAATTTATATTCTCCTGGCACTCCTGATCATGGGTATCCTTCTGATCTATAAGCAGGACTATACCTGGCCAGGACTGATCATAGTATTGCTTGGGATTCCTGTATATTTTATTTGGCACAAACGAAAAATCGTCAATTAGCGTTATTATCTGGTGAATATTTTTATATCCCGGTCATATCTGATTATTCTTCTGTTATGCATCTCCTTTCAGGGTTTGCAGGCTCAGTGTTTTAAAGAAAATAATGCCTTCAGAGACGGTGAATATCTCAGTTATCAGGTCGCTTATAACTGGGGCCCGATCTGGGTAGACGCAGGGCTGGTGACCTTCTCAATTAATTCGGAACCCTACCGCGGAAAACCGGCCTGGCATCTGAAGAGTTCAGGAAGAACTTACAAATCCTATGATTTCTTTTATAAAGTGGTGGATTATTATGATGCATGGGTTGATCCGGAAAGCTTCAGGCCTTTTGAATTCAGGAGATCGGTTTGTGAAGGAGGGTACAGACTGCTGAATACCCTCAGATTCGATCCCAAAAAAGAAACAGTTTATTCCTCCACAAAGACTAATAATAATCCCGTAAGATTCGACACCATCAGACCAACCGCCTGTGTTTACAATCCCCTTTCCGCTGTCTATTTTGCCAGAACCCTGAATATTTCCAATCTCAAGCCTGATGAACGGGTGCCAGTCACAGTTCTGATCGATGACAGCATATATTCAATATACATTCGCTACATCGGGAAAGAAATTGTTGAGAGCCGGGATGGGCATGATTACAGATGTGTGAAGTTCTCGGCTAAAATGGTAAAAGGAACAATCTTTCGTGGGGACGAAGATGTGCTTGTCTGGGTAACCGATGATGAGAACAGGATTCCGGTTTATATCGAGGCAAAGATCCTTGTCGGCACGGTGAAAGCTTATTTAAAGGATGTGAAAGGCGTGAGAAATCCCTTATCGTCTTTGCTTAAAATTCCTAAATAGACAAATTACATTTTTCATTTCCCTTCTCGGATTACTATTGTATTTTTGTATTATCAAATAATTCAATCAATTTATCTTTAGACGAACCATTCCAATTAAATGTGAAGCTCATGAAAAAAGGTATCATTATCATCGCTGCGCTGGTATTTGCAGGATTTTATGGCTGTTGCCCGAAAGAAAAGAAAGAACAGAAAGCCGAAGCTCCCCTGATTGAAAAGAAGGATCTGAAACTTTCAAGCCCTATCATGACACCGGAAGTGCTCTGGTCATTCGGACGTGTCAGTGAACCTGTTGTTTCACCAAACAAATCTACGATCCTGTATGGAATAACCTACTATGATATCGCACAAAATAAGGGCAATCGTGAGCTATACACAATCGGAACGGACGGAAAGAACCTGAAGCAGATAACCCAGACCAAAGTCAGTGAATACCAGGCACTCTGGACTCCGGACGGTAAAAAGATCGGTTTTATAAGTACAGAATCAGGTTCTATGCAACTCTGGGAGATGAATCCCGATGGCTCTGACCGGGTTAAGATCTCGGATATTGAATCAGGGATAACCGGGTTCGCTTATTCCCCTGATGGCAAGAAAGTACTTTATACCAAAGAGGTTTCTGTTGACAAGACCGTTAAGGATATTTACCCCGATCTGCCGCTCTCTTCAGGAAGGGTAATAACCGACTTGATGTATCGCCATTGGGATAGCTGGAATGATACATACAGCCATATTTTCATTGCGGATTACGATGGAAGTAAGCTTTCCAACGATATTGATATCATGAAGGATGAGCCCGACGAATCACCGCTAAAGCCCTTTGGGGGAATGGAACAGATAACCTGGAGTCCTGACAGTAAAGTTGTCGCCTTCACCTGCAAGAAGAAAAAGGGAATGGAATATGCCTTATCAACAAACTCGGATATATATCTCTATAATCTGACAAGCAAGCAAACCACTAACCTAACTGAAGGCATGATGGGATATGATGTAGCTCCGGTCTATTCTCCGGATGGAAAGAAAATTGCATGGCAGAGCATGGAGCGCAATGGATATGAATCGGATAAGAACCGTTTGTTTGTTTATGATTTCGATACCAAAATAAAGACCGACTACACCAAAGATTTTGATCAGAATGCCGAAGGTTTAGCCTGGACAAGTGACAGCAAATCAATCTATTTTATTTCAGATATCCAGGCTACCGATGAGATTTACCGTCTAGACCTGGATGGTGGCAAGATTACAAGGATCACAGATGGTATTCACGACTACACAGGAGTTATTCCTATTGGGAATCAGTTAATAGCAACCCGTATGTCGATGTCGAGCCCGGTTGAAATTTATTCTGTCGATCCCGGTAATGGAAAGGACACCCAGATAACCTTCACAAACAAAGACCTTCTGGATCAACTCAAGCTGGCAACGATTGAAAAGCGCTGGATTAAGACTACAGACAACAAGCAGGAATTGACCTGGATTATCTATCCACCGAACTTTGACAAGTCTAAGAAGTATCCTGCACTGCTTTACTGTGAAGGAGGACCTCAGGAAACAGTCAGCCAGTTCTGGTCATTTCGCTGGAATTTCCAGATGATGGCTGCCAATGGGTATATTGTGGTAGCTCCCAACCGTCGTGGATTACCCGGATTCGGCCAGAAATGGAATGAAGAGATCAGCGGCGATTACGGAGGGCAGAATATGAAAGACTACTTCAGTGCCATTGATGAGATGTCGAAGGAGCCCTATATCAACAAAGACAAGCTGGGATGTGTGGGAGCCAGCTATGGAGGATTCTCGGTATACTGGTTAGCGGGAAATCATCACAAACGTTTCAAGGCATTTATTGCACATGATGGCATGTTTGATCTTGAAGCTCAGTATCTCTCGACAGAAGAGATGTGGTTTGTTAACTGGGATCTTGGAGGACCGTTCTGGGATAAAAATAACAAAATTGCACAACGTTCTTTTGCAAATTCCCCCTCACATTTTGTTCAGAATTGGGATGCTCCAATCCTTGTCGTTCACAGCGAATTGGATTACAGGATCCCGGTAACACAGGGAATGGAGGCCTTCAATGCAGCTATTTTAAGAAAGGTACCGGCCGAGTTTCTTTATTTCCCGGATGAAAACCATTGGGTACTAAAGCCACAGAATGGAATCCTTTGGCAAAGAACTTTTTATGCATGGTTGGATAAGTGGTTAAAATAAAATGAGTAACAACAATAACAACATAAAAAGAGCAGCCGTAGCAATTTTGAATTCGAACTTTACGACTGCTTTCACAGGAGCAGGGATCTCGGTAGAAAGCGGGATCCCTCCTTTCCGTGGAGAAGGTGGGCTATGGACCAAATATGATCCCAACCTTTTGGATATCGATCATTTCATGCAGGATCCCCAGAAAGCATGGAAAGTAATCAAGACCATATTCTACAATTTCTTCGGAAGTGCAAAACCAAATAAAGCCCATCTCGTCCTTGCCGAGATGGAGAAGAAAGGTTTGCTTAAACGGACGATCACACAGAATATTGATAACCTCCACCAGGAAGCCGGTTGTAAGCACGTTTATGACTTCCACGGAAATTCTAAACGATTAGTTTGTCTTTCCTGCAATGCCATTTATAAGGTCAGTGAAGTCAATCTCGATCATCTGCCTCCCACCTGCCGGCTGTGCGGAGGGGTATTAAAACCCGATTTCGTATTTTTTGGTGAGGCGATTCCTCAAATCCCTCTTATTGCTGCTTATGAGGCTTCGACCATTTCAGATGTCTTCCTGATCATCGGCACAACAGGTGAAGTAATGCCTGCCAACCAATTTCCGCTTCTTGCCAAAGAAAACGGGGCTACCATCATTGAAATAAATCCTAAGGAATCCAATTACACAGAAGGCTTAACTGATATTTATTTGCAGGGAACCGCAACTGAAATGATGAGATTATTGGGAGAGGCTCTATTTTCCCCTGCCCTGGATGATAATTAAGACTGTATAGATCAGAATCTTAAAATCCATAGCAAGCGACATATTCTCAATATAAAGCAGATCGAACTTTAACCTTTCGATCATTTGATCAACATTCTCTGCGTATCCGTATTTAACCTGGCCCCAGGAAGTGATTCCGGGTTTTACTTTGTGAAGCAACCGGTAGTGAGGAGCACGGGCAACGATCTGTTCAATATAATACTTTCTTTCTGGCCTCGGTCCTACCAGACTCATATCGCCTTTCAGTACAGTATAGAACTGAGGTATCTCATCAATTCTTACTTTTCTGAGGAATTTACCGAAGGGTGTGATTCTCGGATCATCCTTTGAAGACAGCATAGGTCCATTTATCTCAGCATCATTGTACATGGTTCTGAACTTATGCATGATAAAGGGTTTACTTTTCAGCCCAATACGCTCCTGGGAAAAGAAAATCGGTCCTTTAGAGGTAAGTTTGACCCCAATGGCAGTGAATAAGTAAACAGGTAGGAGAATGATGAGGCAGATAATCGATATCCCGATATCCAGCAGTCTTTTCAATGACATTTGCCAGTCGGGCATCAGATCAGGAAAAATCTGGATCAGAGGTGCCTGGAAGATTGAGGTCGTTTTCACCGATCCAACAAGAATATCCTGGATCACAGGGATAATCTTGATCACAACATCGGTATCTTCAAGCTGTGTAATTATATTTTCAATCGTGTGGTTCTCAGAATTTTCAATGGCGATAATTACTTCTTCAATATTGTTTTCTTTAACCAGACGGTTCAGATCATGCAACTCTCCAAGATGAGGAATATATTCGGCAAGTTTATAGGTTTTATATCCTTCTACATTGACAAACCCTACAAAACGATTTCCAGAAGATTTTACCTGGTTCTCGATCTCTTTGTAAATGGCGACGGCATTTCCCTTACTCCCAACGATAATCGTATTAAAACCGAGGATCTTATTGTGGATCTTATAAGCTGTACTGGAAGTAAGTATAACCCGGAATGAAGCTGTAAAAAACAAATGGAATCCTAGAAGGGCAAAGAAAAATTCAATGTACGTTTTATTGTTGATGATAATATCATCCAGGATCAAAGTAAAAAATAATATGGTAACCCCAATGATGGAGATAAGCACTGTCTGACCAAATTCCCTAAGCCTCCCCTTCCTGTATATCTTTCGGTACGTACCGATCAGGATGTAGAGAATCAGCCAGAATACAGGTATCATAAGCACCCCGAAATACAGTTTCGGGTTCATGAATACGACGCCAAGGTGGTTAAAAACCTGGTTATCTACAACATATTTCCGGAATGTGAAGAAGCAAGTCCAAGCCAAAGCAGCTGATAAAAGATCTGCAATGATATATTTTGAAACCTGGAGTCTTTTATTCATGGGGTATTCTACTTTTGCATTCGTCGTAAATTTTAAAAGGACAATAACTTAATATTATCCAGAACTATCTGGTATTGTTTCCCGTCTGTATTCTCAAAATAAAAATAAACCTTGAAGAACTTTTCTTCTGAGTATGAGGTAAGAGCAGTGCTAAGGTCTATATATATCTTCTTCCATTTATTATTTGTATTATTCACTGTAAGGATTGGGGCATTCGTGATAAATGTCGAAGCTGCATCATAAAGATCGACTCCCACAACCATGGGTGCGTTTGTGTTGAAATTCATTTCCAGATAAACTCCTGAATTTGCCAGAATCGCAAATGAAGAATGGGATGCAGCTGCAAATGTTGCACCAATAGTATCCAGTTCGACTATTCCTGAATGAATTCCCTGGAGTGTCAGAGGGGAATCCGTCGGTGTTTGCCCGATCTTTACGGTAGAAGCCGATGTTGAATCAAGAGTTATTGCAGCATCGTCAAAATCCTCTCTCCAGAGAAATTTTGTCTTTGTAGAGTAAGTTGTCGACAGTATTCCTACATTCAAAGTTTTACCGGCTACAAGATTAACGGTCTTGGGTATTTTAATTTCATTGTAAAACGGATAGCTTACCCGGGTAGCAGCGATTCCATCTTTCTTAATTCCAGGCAGGACTAAAAATGTGTGTGTCCCCTCCTGCAGAACCGGGAAAGTTGCAGGAAGCTGAAACACACCGATCAATTGGCCATCAATATATACCCATCCATCCGTAATAGCGTTCATAGCTGTACCCTGAGTTGAATAATCAGTAGTAAGCCTTATGGAGTCAATCTTCAGGTATGCTGGTACTGTCTGATCACCGGAGAATTTCTCACAAGAGGTCTGTGACAGAATGAGGAGAAGAAATAAAGCAAAGGAAAAAATGTGTAAATATTTTCTAAACATCATAAGCCGCAGTCTGGAAACTCCTGAAAAAGTAACGCCTTATTAAATTGAATATTGTTAAAATTTCGTTAAAAGATTTCAACAATATTCAGTCATTGGTTTATAAGACATTAAAGATTATTTGCCGATTGGGTTATCTTCTCGATCACTTTATAGGCGACTTCCAGTGCGGCATAGCCATCATTGATTGTAACTGAAGGTATGGTATTGGTCGTGATGGCGTTATAAAAGCTTTCTAACTCAGTACGAATGGCATTCAGTGGTTGGATTGCAGGCTTGGTAAATGAGATCTGCTTCTTTCCTTTGCCGGGACCAAGATCAATCATGAAGGCCAGGGGAGTATTTCCCGATTTATCCACATCCTTAATACGCACAACCTCAACTTCTTTTGACAAAAAGTCAACAGAAATGTAAGCATCCCGCTGGAAAAAGCGTGATTTTCGCATATTTTTTACAGAAATACGGCTTGCGGTAAGATTTGCAACGCAGCCATTATCAAATTCAATCCGGGCATTGGCAATATCCGGGGTATCACTAACCACTGCCACACCGCTTGCGCTGATCTTCCTGATATTGCTGTTCACGACACTAAGGATTATATCAATATCATGGATCATCAGGTCAAGAATGACCGGGACATCAGTTCCCCTGGGGTTGAATTGTGCCAGCCGATGAGTCTCAATGAACATGGGTTTGTTGAAATATGGCTCTGCTGCAAGAAAAGCGGGGTTGAACCTTTCAACATGTCCCACCTGGACCTTCACATTCGCCTCCTCAGCAATTTTAATAAGCTCCTTTGCCTCTTCAAGTGTTGTAACGATCGGCTTTTCAATAAATACATGCCGGAATTTTC
>JBEKQA010000142.1:0-8826 GCA_049520195.1 Bacteroidales bacterium | reverse complement strand
CAAAATCAGATATCCCTTATTCAGCAAGGACACCGATATCCATCCTCACCAGGGAAATTCTTCAGTATGCAAAAAATATCAGGGAAGCTTATGATATTGCTCAGAAAAGAGAAACATTCGTTTCTGAATCTATCCTCGTCGGATCAGCGAATGACGGGAAAGCCGTAATCATCGAAAAATCGCCTTATAAAATAGCACTTCTAGAGCCAAAGGAGAACTACATTGTATCGACCAATCACTTCAGATCATCAATATTTAGTAAGGATCCAAAGAATCAAAAGGATATAAGGGAAAATGCATCGATATACCGGTACAAAAAGGTGTTACAGGATATTACTGATGAAGAACCAATAGATGTTAATGGAGTTGCTAAAATTCTGAGGGATCAGACAGGTCTGAATCATTCTGATATAGGGATGGGAAATGAGAAGGCGATCAACCAATTAATTGCACACCATTCTGTCATTTTCGAGCCCGAAAAGCACTTGGTATGGGTATCAAACGGGCCATGGCAAATAGGAGAATATACATGTTACGACATACGTAAAATTTTTCATAATTTTGCTGCACTTAATAGAAAAACTGAAATCTCTGAAACCTCGAAGGCAATCCCATCTGACTGCTTTTTAACTTCGGAAGGTTATTTACATTTCAGCAGGTTTAGAGAATTGCGCAAGGAAATAAGAAATATAATAAAGTCTGGAAAAATGACTGACCTGAAAGGTTTATATATCAGAGATTTTATTGACACTAATCCGGAATATTTTGAGGTTTATTCTTTGAGTGGAGATTATTTTTACTTTAAAAACAAGCCCGATTCTGCTGCAAAATATTACCGGCTAGCTCTTGGGAAAATAATCCCACGACAGAATGAAAAGCAACAGATCATTAATAGAATAGCAGATTGCATCATTAGGATGAAAAAAGAAAAATTATGAAGTTTAAAGTAATATATCCCCGCTGGGATAAGCTCGAGGGACAAACAATTTTTTACTTACCACCACATGGCCCTGTGGTGATGGCTGCTGACTTGCCTTCATTTGTTGAGGTAGATTTTACAGATGAAAATGTTGAGGAGCTTTTAATTGATGAAACCCCTGATCTTGTTGGGATCTCAATGATGCTTACTACGCAAGTCAAACGGGGATGGGCTATTGCCGATGAATACCGTAAATTGGGGAAAAAAGTAATATTTGGAGGAATTTCAACAATGTTGCATGCAGAAGAGACGATGTTGCATGCAGATTCAGTATTTCTAGGAGAAGTTGAAGGACGTTTGAGTACAGTTATAGATGATTTTCAAAAAAATACACTTAAAAAAGTCTACAACTTTTTGACTAATCCCCCTGATATGAGCCTGATAGGCCCTGCCAGACGTGATATTTTGAATGAAGATCTTTACTATCACAAAGGATTCAGGATGGTTGATCTTTTCCATGCATCTCGTGGGTGTGTATATGATTGCTATCCCTGTGCGGTACGTTACCTTGGAGGAAGGGGGTTCCGGCCACGACCTTTAGATCGTGTAGTTGAAGAACTTTCTCAAATAACAAACAACAGGTTATTTATTGTTGATAACTCACTTGCTTTGGATACTGCTTGGGAGAAGGATCTTTTCCGGGCAATGATCCCTCTGAAAAAGAAATGGGTTAGCCATACTATCGAAGATAAAGATGATGTGCTTGACCTTGCTGCACAAGCAGGTGCATGGTACGTTTACCAAGCAGTATTTGACCGGTCCGATTACATCCGAAATAGAATCAAGCAATATCATAACTATGGAATTGGCGTCGAAGGGACAATTTTACTTGGCCTTGATAACCAAACGGAAGATGATATAAAACGACTCATAGATTTTCTTCTTGAAATTGATTTGGACCTAGCGGAATTCACTGTTCTCGCGCCTTTTCCTCACACAAAAGCTTACAGTGACCTTTTGAAACAAGGAAGAATATTCGATCACGATTGGGATCATTACAATGCCGGTAAAGTTGTGTACCAACCGAAACATATGACACCCGAACGACTTCAGGAACTTTATTACTACGCATGGGACACTTTTTACAAAGATGAACCTCAAACACAGAAAATGTTTAACTTACTTTCGACAGTAATTCAAAGAGAACAGCAAGACGGGACTTACAAACCAAGAAGGCGTGATTTGCTAGAGCAAAGTTTCGGAAGAGAAATTAATGAGATTGCATAGGCCTTGTTTCCTTTTTTGAATAATTTAAATTCAGCTTATATATAACCATGGAAACCAACCCTGAATTTGACAACTATATGGATCGTTATTTCGATTATTTAGGGCTGTGGGATAGTCCATCAAAATGTGGAGTAAAGATTGTCAAAAGAAAGGATGGTAAAACTCTTGCTATTGCAACTGAGATATATAGGCAGAACCCGGGAACTCCCGTTACAGAATGGTGTGCTCCACTTGCCAGTCAAATTTTATCAGTAGTCGGCGAAAGTCCGGAAAATTTTATCTTTGTTGAACATACTCCCGATCTTAAAAGTAAGCTCAGTTTTTACGAGGAAACTTTTGACCTGGTATCGTTTGACTGGGATGGGACCAAATACGAAAATCCTCAATGGAAGCGCTTAAGCCGGGAACAAGTCGACAAGTTAATGGCAGAATAAACCGGCAGAGAATTTCTGATATTTATCCTTTTATATTTATTCTTTTTCTGGTTACATCTCCATTTTTATTGGCCGGACAACCTATTCTTCGATCAATCATACGCGGCACTGTTATCGACAAAGCAACACAATCTCCTTTAGTGGGAGCCACGATCGTATTATTAAATTCAAATCCACTTTCAGGTACATCAACAGACAAGAATGGGAATTTTAAACTCCTGGGTGTCCAGATTGGACAAAGACAGTTAAAAGTCACATATGTTGGATACCTCCCATATATTACTGAATTACTGACAGTAAGCAGCGGCAAGGAGACCATCGTAGTAATTCCGTTACAGGAAACCGTGATCACCGGAAAGGAAGTCGAGATTAAAGGAGATTATCGGAAGTACCAGGCAATCAACAAAATGGCTACGGTTGGAGTAAGACCCTTCACAGTTGATGAAACATCAAGGTTTGCCGGCAGCTATAATGATCCAGCCAGAATGGCTGAGAATTATGCCGGGGTTACTTCCGGAATAG
This sequence comes from Bacteroidales bacterium, assembly GCA_049520195.1. Classification (GTDB taxonomy): domain Bacteria; phylum Bacteroidota; class Bacteroidia; order Bacteroidales; family FEN-979; genus FEN-979. The sequence goes on along the minus strand of JBEKQA010000142.1, from coordinate 5,664 downwards.
ATAACAGAAATGATATTATTGTAAGGGGGAACTCTCCAATGGGTCTACAATGGCGTATCGATGGTATGGGGATCCCAAACCCAAATCATTTTGCCGCTGTAGGAACAACGGGGGGACCGGTAACCATTCTGAATGATAATCTGATGACGAATTCCGATTTTTTTACAGGAGCTTATCCGGCAAGTTACGGAAATGCACTGTCTGGAATCTTTGATCTTCATATGCGTACTGGAAATAATGAAAAACATGAATATTGGTTCGGAATTGGCTGGAATGGTCTGGAATTTGGGTCTGAAGGTCCTTTTTCCAAAAAATCAAATGCATCCTATCTCTTCTCCTACAGGTATTCATTGCTGGATGTTATTAGCAGAGCAGGAATTAAACTAAGTGTCGTCCCTCAATATCAGGATTTGAATTTCAAGATTACCGTACCGACATTGAAAGCTGGTGTTTTTACGATTGAAGGAATTGGAGGATTAAGTTATATTCAGCTGTTCGACAGCCAGAAAAAGCAGTCCGACTGGATGTTTCCCGATTACGGAGAAGATCTTTCAAATGGATCCAATCTTGGCGTAATCGGTATCACAAACCAGGTATTCACCGATCCTTCACTAAGGATCAGAAATCAAATATATTTCGTCGCTTCCGAAGTCTACACTAAAATTGATTCCTTTTCCAACATTGCAAGAACTCCTTCCCCATGGGCAGGAGAACGTTCATTTGAAAATAAATTATCCTATTCTTTCCTCATTTATAAAAAGTTTTCAGCAAAGAACTCCCTGGAATTGAATATTAATACTGATTATTTTCTACTGAACTTCGCTGATAGTGTGATGAATAAGGGGGAATTCATTGTTAATACCGACAGCTATCAGAAAATGTTCTTTTTAAAAGGATACCTGCTCTGGCAGCATCATTTTTCCGATCATTTCAGGATTACAAACGGTATCTATGGCTCCCGCCTTTTCATGAATTCTACCTGGTCATTGGAGCCCAGGACTGGATTGGAATGGGTCATAAGTAACGGAAATTCAATCCATTTCGGAGCCGGATTGTATAGTCAGATGCAACCTTTGGTGATATATTTCGTTTTATCCCATCTTCCCGATGGTTCTACTCAACAATCAAATCACAATCTAGATTTTACAAGATGCTGGCAACTTGATCTGGATTACGATCACCTCTTAAATGAAAACCTCCACTTTAAAGCGGAAGTATACTATCAGCATCTTTATGATATTCCCGTCAATCCGGCTTTTCCAGCATTTGCGCTAAGTAACCAGGGGCATGAGTTCTTTCTTGACCGCCAATATGCTGATAGTCTTTTAAATAAAGGAAGCGGAGACAACTATGGTCTGGAATTTACTTTTGAACGATTTTTGAATAAAAATTACTATTTCCTTTTTTCATCCTCACTCTTTAATTCTACTTATACAGGGTATGATCAGGTCACAAGGAATTCTGCCTTCGACGTTAATTATGCATTTAATGCTGTTGGAGGGTACGAATTAGTAATGGGGAAAAGAAAATGGGGAGTCATGTCTTTCGGACTAAGAGCAACCTGGGCCGGAGGTAATCCTTATATCCCGTTTGATCCTGCCGCAACCCTATCCACAGGAGAACCTGTTCTGGATTGGGGTCATGCCTACCAGGTACGATATCCTGACTATAAAAGGGTTTCCCTGCGTTTCGGCATCAAACGCAACCGCCCCGGTTATAATCTGGAATTCATGCTAGATCTGCAATACAGAACCAACTATACAAATGTTTACTTACAAAGGATCGATCCAAAAACCGGTGAGATTAAGAACTTCTTCCAGATGGGATTCTTTCCAATGGCAACCTGGAGAATCCAGTTTTAGTCCTGTTTAGGTCAAGCAAACCTTGATTACAATTTAAACCCGACTCCCCTATCCCAAATTAAAACTCATAATTATTAGTGATTCATTATTATTTGATCATTATTTCATCGCTATAGTTTGCCTATACTCTATACGAATGAGAAACGAAGAAAGAACGAACAAAGACTATTGTTTTGGTAAGAAGAGGGTATATGTCCGATGAGGAAATGAGGGTGGAAATGGGGCTTCAATTAGGAATTAGGACTTGAAATCGGGAATTAGGAGTTAGAATCTGGAATTAGGAGCTTGTATAAACACAAAAAATTCCTGGATGGACGTACTTCTCCCATGCCAGTTATTGACTTTTAAAGAAATAATATTGGAAATTTACTTGAATTCCCGCGTTTCGCGTAAGGCTGTAAACCCCACCCCCGGCCCCTCCCCCAAGAGGGAGGGGTGACTTCCTATGTGCCACCTATATCAACCTCAGCCTCAACTGTATTGCCTGGGCGATCTTTGACCCGGACAAGGATCCGGCAAGATTTATAGTCAAGATTCTCAACCGTAGCGGTATAATCCCATTCCCTGTTACCCGAAAATATCTTTGCAACAGCCGTACCTTTCTCGATAAGCTGACCTTTATTACTGAGAATAATAACATTAACCGTTTCAACCCTGAACTTATCCCATGCGCGAATCCTTATGACATTCCCTGGTTGCCCTCTGTAGGTGCTCAGATCGACTTTCTGCACCTTTGGTTTGGTTAAACAATCAGACATCGCTGCATGATAGACATCCTTATACTTATTCTTCTTTTTCTTTTCGCTGTAATCCTCAGATCGTTGCGGATCACTCTTAACCGCCTTGCTATATATGACCGCCTTCGCAAACTTTGCCTGGTTTGCCAGCTGTGCCGGGCTCTTTATCACCTTCGAGCAATCTGGCCGCTTTGCCATGACCGACTTCCCGCCGTAATTTCTGAGAAAAATATCTCCTACTCTTCCGGAGTACATTCTGGTAATCACGTTCTTAAATGATATCGCCATAAATAATGGTTTAGATTTCTTACAAATGTACAACAAACCAATTAAAAGATCCTACTAATAGAAGAAATTTATTATAATAAAATTAGGGTCATTTTATAAAGCCATGAAATATAAAATCATCTGATTGATTATCAGTATTAATTATTAGTACTGATGGGTCTCTGGTCTGAAAACTATGAAAAAAAGACAAAATAAACACACCAAAATATCCTCAGGTTATTTGTAATTTCGTGCGCTAAATACTATACGATGGCTGATGCAAACTTAATCAGTAAGCTTCCTCCGGTTTGGTTTATCCGGGGACTTAATTCATTCCGCTCATTTCTTCTTTGGCTTCACAGGAAAACATTTCCAGCAAGTATAATCTTATACGAGCGGTTTTCCTCATTTTGGCTGCTGGCAGCTATCAGAGTTGCCGCTGAACTCGATATTGCAGGAATCCTGGCAAAGGATTCACTGACTATTGATCAACTTTCAGAATGGACAAAATCAGATCCCAAGGCACTTTTCAGGCTAATGCGTGCACTTGCCAGTGAAGGTATTTTCAAACGAACCAGAGATGGATTGTATAAAAATACCCGGCTCTCAAAAGTTCTGACCGATTGCAAAGGATCTTTGCGTTATACCTTGATGCAACATCTTGGAACCATAAACTGGACTGTCTTCAACGATCTTTCATACTCTATTAAAACCGGAGAATCTGCCTTCACAAAGGTTTATGGAATGAAAATCTATGATTACCTCTCTGAACATCCTGTAGAATCCTTACTTTTTGATCGTTCAATGACAAACCTTTCCGAGATATCGATCGATCCGATTCTGAGCGCTGCTGATTTCCATAATAATAAGGTAGTTGCTGATATAGGAGGGGGTGAAGGACTTCTACTCTCAAATATCCTTTATAAATACAAAAGGTTAAAAGGAATCCTTTTTGATCTTCCGGAAGGATTAAATCACCCTCAGCCAATTTTTGAAAAATATGGAGTCACTGAACGTGTACAGGTTATCCCCGGAAATTTTTTTATAAATGCTCCATCTGGTGCAGACGTTTATATTTTAAAGAATATCCTTCATAATTGGAGTACCGAAGAAAATGCCGTCATCCTAAACAACATCCGGAAAGTAATGCCTTCCGATGGAAAAATACTGATTATTGAAATGATTCTGGATGAAACAAATCATGCTTTCTTAGGGAAACTGATAGATCTGCAGATGATGGTTTTTATGAATGATGGGAAAGAGCGCACACTCAAAGAGTTCGAGACCTTGCTTGGATTGGCAAGTCTGAAACTTAGCAAGGTCATACCTACGATTGCTCCTATAAGCATTATTGAAGCAGTTCCGGCTTAATTTGGATTTTAGTCTTTAAATTCATTTAGAAGGTTTCCGTATATTTGTCTTATGTATAGACTATTATCTGCCTTAAGAAAAGAATTTCTTGTACTTATTCGTGATATACCCGGTTTGGCAATTCTTTTCATTATGCCGGTATTGCTGATCATTATTGTTACCCTCGCCCAGCAAAATGCGCTGAAATCTTCAAAAGAATCTAAAACTGATATCATTTTTGTTGATCAATCTAATTCTTTGTTTTCCAAATTATTATTACAGAATTTAGATAGTTCCAGATTGTACCGGATTGTCACAAACATTAATAATGTTCCTGTCCGCGAAAACCTTGCTAAGGAAAAAATTGGTAAAGGAGACTATCCTGTTGGAATTATTATCAAAAATAATGATACGACTATCCAATTACTTCTCGATCCGACCCTTCAGGTATCATTTAAAAACTCTTTGGCCGGATCCCTTTCGTATTTTATTAAAGGTACTCAAAGCCAGATTGTTATTGAACAATTACTGATGTCATTCTCTCCGGCAATGGCTAATGGAATGGATGACCTGATAAGGAAAAACATGAAGAAAATGCCACAGGTCTCTGAGGTCTATGCTACACAGGAAAACGCATCCATTAAACCGACCATCATCCAGAATAATATTCCCGGGTTTATATTATTCGCAATGTTCTTTATTGTGATTCCATTAGGAGGTAGTATGGTGACAGAAAAAATGGAAGGGGCATTCGATCGTTTACGAACATTGCCTGTCAGTATCTCAACACTGCTCTTTTCAAAGGTTGTCTTGTTTCTTGGCGTGTGTCTTATTCAATTTGTTTTAATGATTATAGTAGGGACTTTAATAATGCCTCTGTTTTTTGGCACACAGGCTTTGCAATTGGGGTCGCACTATACAATAATTTTATTTGCAACCATATGCGCAGCGTTGGCAGCGACAGGCTTTGGTCTATTAGTAGGATCATTTACTTCTTCACAAGGCCAGGCGGCACTACTTGGATCAGTTATGGTTGTTATTCTTGGTGTAATCAGCGGAACATTTCTCCCCGTCTACCTGATGCCTCATTCTTTACAGAATATAAGCCTTTTATCACCAATCCGGTGGGGCATAGACAATTACCTGATCATCTTTATCAGGGAAGGTCGTTTCTCATCTATTTTCCCTAATATTTTCCGGCTACTCTTATTTTTTGTTTTTGCCGTGATAATTTCGATTCTTATATTTGCAAGACGCAGATAAGGTAACCCAACAGACTAAAATACATGAAAGAGAAAGATAGTATTGTTGATTGTCCTGAGCAACAGGTGGTTCTTTATGTGGAAAAGGAAGATGGAAATTATGAACCTGTTCAAACGGGATCGTATCTTACAAAGAATTTCCTCGATGACTATAAGCTAAAGCGACAGCATTTAGAGGATTCACTG